>JAFGOJ010000367.1 GCA_016926575.1 Anaerolineae bacterium
GCAGGGGCGGAGCCCCTGCAAAGTCCTGGTAACCGCTGGTCGGCGGGTAAGAAACCCGCCCTACATCGAGACGGCCTATTTTCGGAACAGAATACCCGGATTACTTGCACAGGCTGACCAACAGTGTTATAGTTGCGCAGGACTGCACAAGGAGGCACGCATGATTCTGCACACGGTTCAAGTTGGTATGACGGCGACGAATTGCTACATCGTGGGGTGCGCGGAGACGCGCCAGGGAGCCATCATCGATCCCGGCGCACATCCCGAGCGCATCCTGAAGGCGGTGGAACAGAGCGGATTGGCGATCCAGTACGTCCTCAATACGCACTGTCACTTCGACCACATGGGGGCGAATGCCGACGTCGTTGCAGCGACCGGCGCGCTGCTGGCCCTGCACCCGGGCGAAACGCCCATCCTGGAGGCGCGCGGCGGGGCGGATTGGTTCGGCGTGCCGGTGAAGGCCAGCCCGCCGCCGGACGTGCTCCTGGAGGCCGGGCAGGTGCTGGAAGTGGGCGGCCTGCGCTTCGAGGTGCTGCACACGCCCGGTCACTCCCCCGGCAGCGTGACGTTCTACCTGGCCGACGCAGGGGCGGCCTTCGACGGGGACCTGGTGTTCGCGATGGGGGTGGGGCGCACCGACCTGCCCGGCGGAGACTGGGACACGCTGCGCCACTCCATCGGCGAGGTGCTGTTCGCCCTGCCCGACGAGACGGTGCTTTATCCCGGTCACGGCCCCGAAACGACAGTAGCCGCCGAGAAGCGTAACACGCGTTGGATGTTGGCCCAGGGCGTCTCCCTCTAGGGGCGCGGGCGCGTTACACTGTAGCCAGCGCTTTGGCAATCGCCTGGGCCAGCTTTTGCAGGTCGAGCGGCTTTTGGAGCCACGTCTCCAGCCCTTCTTCCTGCATCTGTTGAATCTCTTTCGTCATCGAGTGGCCGGTCATCAGCACGAACTTGACGCTGGGGTCGCGCTGCTGTAGCTCCTGGAACAGGACGCGGCCGCTCATCCCCGGCATAACCATGTCGCTCAGGACCAGTTCGATCCGCCCGGCGTGTTGGTCGAACGTCGCCAGCGCATCTTCGCCGTTGGTCGTCGCCAGGACGTGGTAGCCCAGCATACGCAGCCCTTCCTCCAACGCCTTGCGCGCGGCGTGATTGTCTTCCACGATCAGTATCGTCTGCCCACTGCCATAGGCCAGGGTTTCCGTTTCGGACGGGCTGCTGTGCGAGACATGCACGGGCAGTGCGGGCAGGTAGAGCGTGAACGTGGTGCCCCTGCCCACCCGCGTGGCCACGTCGACGTGCCCGTCGTGCTGCCGGACGGTGCCGTAGACCTGCGAGAGGCCCAGCCCGGTCCCTTCTCCAGGCCCTTTGGTCGTGAAGAAGGGGTCGAAGATCTTGGGCAGCACGTCGGGTGGAATGCCCGTACCGGTGTCGGTGACCTTCAGACACACCCATTCGCCCGGTTCCATATTTGACAAGGGAGCCTGCTTCGCATCCGCGAAGTGCAGGCGGTCCAGCGTGAAGTAGAGCTTGCCGCCCTGGGGCATCGCGTCTCTGGCGTTGACGGCCAGGTTCATAATCGCCTGTTGGATGCGGGTCAGGTCGAGGTTGACGACGTAGCCGTCGTGGCTGTGGATGAACTCGATGGCGATGTTCTCGGGCAGGATGCGCCTCAGCAGCTTGACCTGCTCCTTGAGGAATGGCACCAGGTCGACAGGGCTGCGTTCGAGCACCGAGCTGCGGCTGAAATCGAGAATCTGGTGGATCAGGCCCGTGGCGTGGAGGGCTTGCTGGTTGATGGTGGCGATGCGTTCGAGGTCGCGCGTAGACAGGCTGCGAGATTGTATGATCATCTGCGCGTAGAGCACGATGGTCGCCATGATGTTGTTGAAATCGTGGGCGATGCCGGCGGCCAGTTGGCCGACGGCGGCCAGCCGCTCTTGTTGGTAGATGTGGCGCTGGTTTTCACGCTCCTGAGTGACGTCGCGTACGACCAGCACCCATCCGCCGGGTTCGGCCCCGGCTTCCATAGGCCGCGCGACGATCTGGTAACTGCGCTCGCCGTGGGACACGTCGTGCCACAGCCCTTCTGGCGGAGAGGTCAGCAGGCTGGACAGCGAGCGGTCGCCGATCCGGGTGAGTACGCTGCCGACGCGTACGCCGGCCAGGTCGTGCAAATCCCGTTCTCCCAGTGGGTTGGCCAGCACGATGCACCGCTCTGCGTCCAAAAGGATCACGCCTTCGGGCACCGTGTCGATGATCTCCTGCATCTGGCGAGCCTGGCGTTGGAGCTGCCGCTCGCTTTCTTGGAGGGCCTGTTGCGCGCGCCGTTCTTGCGTGACGTCCTCTCCCGAGCTGAGCGTGCCGGTTGGAACGCCGGATGCGTCGGTGAGGATGCTGTTGTGCCAGCGGATCAGCCGTTTTTGGCCGTCTCTGGTCACCACGACATTTTCGGCATACTCGACATTCTCGATCTCGCCGCGTATCAGTGCGGCGAAGATGTCTTTGACCTTAGCCCGGCCTTCCGTGGGCAAGAAGCAATCGAACCAGTTTTCCCCCAGGGCGTCCTCTTTATGGCATTTCAGGATATCGCACCCCTGCTGGTTGATCAGGGTGATGCAGCCGTGCGCGTCGAGAGCCAGGATCATCACGCCGGAGATGTCGAGGTACATCTGTGCACGGTCGCGCTCGCGGCGCAGGTCGTCCTCCGCCAGCTTGCGCTCGGTGACGTCCAGGAACGTGATCAGCCCGGCCGGACGGCCGCGGTACTCGACCATGTTGATCGCCGTCTCGACCCAGCGCACCGAACCATCCTTTTGCAGAAGGCGGACGACGGCGTGGGGAGGCAAAGGCTTTCCCGCCAGGCGGTCGCAGATGAGTTGCCACACGAGGCCCTGGTCCTCGGGATGAACGTAGGTTTGCACGGTTTCCAGCGACATATCGATGGCGAACCATTCTGCGGCAGTGTAGCCACTCGTTTCGATCAGCGCCGGGTTGACGTAGACGACGCGCCCGTCCTGTATCATCACCAGCCCTTCCAGAATGTTGTCGACGAGCGTTTGATAGGTGGTCTTCGCCTCCCTAAGTTCCGTGATGTCTTTCCAGATCGTCACGACCTGCCACATTTCGCCCGATTTGCGCACGACGGGGAACATGGTGACCTCGTGGACGATCTGCCCGCTTTTGCGAGTGTCGAAAGCGGGGGAGATGTGGTCGAGAGGAATCGCCAGTTCGGGGATGAAGACGACCTCGCCCGCGTAGACGCGCCGGATGTCCTCCGCCAGGCCCATCTCTCCCATTATCATGCGGTCTTGGAAGACGTTGTACTTGCCGGCGACGAGGTCGGCCGAGGGGATGCCGAACATCTCCAGGAACGCCTGGTTGACCATTGTAGCCGTGCCGTCCGGATTGCAGATTTCGACCGGGTAGGGCATCTGCTCGATGATCTGGTGCAGGCGTTCCTCACTTTCGGCCAGAGCCTGTTCGTCCCGTTTGCGCTGGGTGATGTCTTGGATGATGTTGAGCAGGTGCGTGTCGCTGATCTTGACGTAGTCGGCGATCAGCCATTTCGATTCGCCGGTGGTGCGCAGTTGGAACGGCATTTCGACGCGCGCTTTTTCGCCGCTCTCGAACGTGTGAACGATGCGCGCGAGGGTCTCCGGGCTATGCGCAAAAAATTCCTCCGCCGGAGCGTCGATGAACTCGGAGATACGCGCGCCAGACATCTCCATCGCGGCGGTATTGACGCGGCTCATCGTAATGTGTCCGTCGGCGTGACGCTTCCACAAGATGGCCGGATCGGGGATTGCATCGAAGATTTTTTGGAAGAATTCTTCTCTATCGGGCACTTGCTATCCTCTCGCGCGCTGATGGGCCCGCTCCGCCATCTCGACGACGCCGTTCTGTGCGACCGGATACGCACGACCGCAGCCTGTGCAACGGTAAGCGCCGTCGCGCATAGGCAGGGGGGAGTGTCCGCAGGCCGGGCAGCGCAGCACCTCAGGCAGCGGGCGAACCCCGCCCCCCGCCACCGTGCCGCGTTTGATCGCCCACACCAGATCGTAATCGATTTGCCAGTCTTGCGCTTTGACGTCTTCCAGGGGCAGGCGTTCCAATATCTCGTGGAACGCGTGGGGGGCGAACGCTTTGCCGGGCAGGAAGGGCGCGTCCGGCCCGATGCGGTTCGACGTCAGCAGCACCCCGCCCGGGCGCAGCACACGCACCATCTCCTCGATCACGGCCTCGGGGTCGGGTGTGAACTCCAGCACCTCCAGGCACGTCACCGCGTCGAAGGTGTCGTCCTGGAACGGGAGCGTCTGCGCGTCCTGCCACACGAACGTCACCCGCCCCGCGTAGGGGTCATTGAGGCGCACTGCGTGGTCCAGCATACGCCGCGACAGATCGACGCCCACCACACGCCCTCGAAAGCGGGGCTGGAACAGCAGCGCGCGCGGCAACCGTCCGGTTCCGGTGCCCACGTCCAGCACGAACGGCGCGGGGATCAGGTCCAACGACTTGGCCAGCGGCAGTCCCAGGTGCCACTGCTCGGCCCCCGGATCGAATTGTTTGATGTGTTCGTACGCCGAGGCAGCCCAATTGTACATCAGCGTGACCACGCGCGGGCCCAGGTACGTGCCCTCGGCGATGATGAGCTGCCAATACGCCAGCGCAGCCAGCAGCAACAACCCGACGCCAGCCAGGGCCCACACCATGTCAGAGCGTCCAGGCGGCCAGAGCCATCGCTGCCGCAAGCCACGGCCACGCATTGCGGGTCCAATCGCGCAGGCTGGAGTCGTCGGCCCACACGATCAGCAGCCATTGAGGGAAGAGCAAGAGGGTCAGGAAGGGAGCCACCAGGGGCTTGGAGAGAAGCACGAACAGGGCCGCAACGGCCACCTGACCGGCCGCCCATAGATGCTGGCCCCAGCGCGTTTCGGAGCTGCTGGCCCCCGCGACGGAGAGGGCGAACGCCGCCGCCAGCCCCAGAGAGGGCAGGCTCAGTTCGGCGAAGACGAGGTGCCCGGCCAGCCACGGCGCGGCGACCCGGAACAGCGCGTCCCACCCTTTCGCCGGCCCCTTGGGGGTCATCTCCAGCATCACCGCGCTCTGCATCAGCGCGAAGATTGCCAGGGTCAGGGTGAAGATACGCAGGCCGACCACGGTGGCCAACATCAGCGAGAGGGTGGCGCCCATAACGGTCGCACCCAGAGCCGGCCCGACGCTGGGGGCCAGCACCGAGCGGTACCACGAGCGGAGTTGTGCGAGCCAACTGACCGCGCGGTGTCCGGGAGACCCCGGCTGCGTGTAGGGCAGCAGGTGGGGCGTGTTGCCCAGCCGCCAGTGACGCCAGCGGCGCAGCGGCGTGGCCCAGTCCGTCGTTGCCAGAGCTGCCCACAGCGTCCCCCAGCCTGCTTCGACCAGCAGCAGTGTTAGCAGCAGCGTCATCCCGTTTGCCGGGGTAAAGGGCCTCGCCCCCGAGGCGATAGCCCCGCAGAGCGTCGCCCAGGCCGGGATGAACCAGGTCACCATCCGGCCTGCGCGGCTGCGAATTTGAATCAATCCGCCGCTTCTCAATTCGCTGATCATAGAAGGTGATTATACTTCAAATCGCAGATGGTGAAAAGACGATTTGACAGATAGGCGGATTTGCAATAAACTGCCCCCAGGTTGGATGCCGTTTGTAGGCGCGACGCGTCGCGCGCTACGCCCTGGCGAACAACGGGCGGCGGGTTGGAACCCCGCCCTGCATCGAGGTGGGTTATTTTCGGAACAGTCGCCACGGCCTTAGGCCGCGTAGCGGCCCGGTCACCACAAAGGGCAGAAAATGCCCACCCTCCCGCAGGTTCCAACCCTGCGGGAGGGTGAAGGCCGCCTGAGGCGTTGACCCAGGCCCATTTGCGGAAGGGGTCCGGGGAAACGGGAAACCTGCGGTTTCCTTACGGTTCCCCCGGCGGGGTGCAGGGGCGGAGCCCCTGCAAGGCATTGTTGAACGAGGGCGGCGGGTTTGAAACCCGC
>JAFGOJ010000368.1 GCA_016926575.1 Anaerolineae bacterium
AAAAATCTTTGCGCCCTTTGCGTCTTCGCGGTGAAATGAGCCTTTTTCAGAGGAGTCAGAGATGTGATGGACGAGAACAGGGTGTACCGCATCGAAGTCGCAGGCCGGTTGGATGAGAGTTGGGCCCGCTGGTTCGAAGGGCTGGCGATGGCCTTCACAGATGACGCCACGATCTTCAGCGGGCCGATGGTCGACCAGGCGGCCCTGCGCGGTGTGTTGAACAAGATGTGGGACCTGAACCTCGTCATCCGCTCGGTGACCCGTGTAGAGTAACGTATCAGAAGGAGAGAAAAATGGAACACGACTACACTCTGCCGCTGATGGATTCGCAAGCAACGTTGGGAACTGTGGGGGGAAAAGGCGCTTCGCTGGCCCGGCTCGCCGGTAGCGGCCTGCCCGTGCCCGACGGGTTCCACGTCACCACGGCAGCTTACCGCCGCTTCGTGGCCCACAACGACCTGCAAGAGCACATCGCAGCTGCGCTGCACGCCGCCGACCCCCAGCGCCCCGTGACGTTGGAACAGGCATCGGCAGCCATCCGCGAAGCATTTGATCGGGCGGACGTTCCCGCCGACGTTGCCGGCGCCGTCGCCCAGGCCTACGGGCGCATGGCAGGCGAGGCTCCCCACGTCGCCGTGCGCTCCTCCGCCACCGCCGAAGACCTGCCCGACTTCTCCTTCGCCGGCCAGCAAGAGACCTACCTCAACGTCCAGGGTGCCGGCGAGGTCGTGACAGCAGTCAAACGCTGCTGGTCTTCTCTGTGGACCGCGCGCGCCATCGGCTACCGCATCCGCAACGCCATCGACCAGGACGTGATCAGCCTGGCGGTCGTCGTGCAGCACCTGGTGCCTGCCGAGGCGGCAGGCATCATGTTCACCGCCAACCCGGTCACCGGCGCGCGCGACCAGGCAACCATCAACGCCGCGTGGGGACTGGGTGAGGCCGTCGTCGGGGGCGCAGTGACGCCGGATACGCTGGTCGTGGAAAAGGAAACCGGCCGTATCCTCACCCGCGAGACGGCCCATAAAGAGACGATGACCGTGCGCGTGGCCGGCGGGACGCAGGAGCAGCCGGTACCCGCACAGATGCGCGACGCCCCCGTCTTGGACGACGCCCTCACCGCCGAGCTGACACGCCTGGGCATGCAGATCGAACAGCTCTACGGCCAGCCCATGGACATCGAGTGGGCCCTGGCCGACGGCATGGTGACGATCCTCCAGGCCCGCCCCATCACCGCGCTGCCGGAGCCGGAGCCTTCGCCCCCCACCGACTGGCCGCTGCCCGACCCCAAAGGCAAATATATGCGCTCCAGCATCGTCGACCTGATGCCTGATCCTCTGACGCCGCTCTTCGCCACCTTCGGCATCCAAACCATCAACGCCTCCATCCACCGGCTGATCGCCTGGATCGGCAAGGCCGAAGCATCCGTGATGGAAGAAATCCTGGCCACGATCAATGGCTACGCTTATCTGATCGGCAGCTACACCCCCCGCGAGTGGGGATGGATGCTGACGAAGATGCTGCCCGGATTTCGCCGTATCCTCACAGAAGGCATTCCGTTCTGGCGCGACGAGAAACGCCCGGCCTATCTCGCGGCCACACAGCACTGGGAAGCCCGGCCCGTGGACGCGCTCTCTCCCATCGAATTGTGGCACGGCGTCCAAGACATCGCCACAGCCGCTGCCGACCATCTCGGTTCGCTCATGGTGGGGACGATGGGCGCGTCGGCCGGCAGCGAGGCCCTGTTCACCAACGTCTACGAGAAACTGATCCGCCAGGAGGGCGACCCACCGGCGACGGCGTTCCTGATGGGCTACAACACCACCCCCATCCAGGCGGAGAAATCGCTGTACGACCTGAGCGCGTGGTGTAGCGAGCAGCCCCAATTGCCCCACTACATCTCGAACACACCGACCCGGCAAGTCATCGCGGCGTTGGGCAGCAGCCAACCACCCGCCGGACTGGAGGCCGGGGTCTGGCAGGAATTCCACCGGCGTTTCCAGACGCACCTCAAGCAGTTCGGCCACATCGTCTACGACTTAGACTTTGGCAAGCCGCTGCCGCTGGACGATCCCACGCCGATGGTCGAGGCGTGCAAGATGTACCTGCGCGGCGGGGGGAGCAACCCCCACACGCGCCAGGAGACGGCGGCGCAACGGCGCAAGCAGGCGGTAGAGACGATGCACGCGCGACTGAAGCGGCTGCGGCTGTGGGCGTTTCGCAAGACGCTCGGTTGGGCGCAACGCCAGGCCGAGGTACGCGAGGATGGCATTTCCGACATCGGCCTGGGCTACCCCCAGTTGCGGGAAATGCTGCGCGAACTGGGCCGCCGCTTCGTCCGCGCCGGCGCGCTGGAACAGGCCGACGACGTGTTCTGGTTGGTCGGGGACGAACTCGAACGCAGCGTGGCGGCCCTCGAACGAGGCGACGGGATCGAGCGCCTGGTCGAGCGCGTGCGAGAGCGCCAGGCCGTATGGCGCGCCGAAAAGCGCGTCACTCCCCCGCCCATGCTCCCGCCGTCGAAAACGTACATGGGCTTCAACATCGAAGCATTCATGGCCGCCGACGCCGACGACCAGGTCGGCAGCATCATCAAGGGTGTCGCCGCCAGCCCCGGCCGGGTGACCGCGCCCGCGCGGGTGCTGCACGGCCCAGAGGACTTCGGCCAGATGGAATCGGGCGACGTGCTGGTGGCGGGCATCACCACGCCGGCGTGGACGCCGCTCTTCGCCATGGCCGCCGGGGTCGTCACCGACATCGGCGGGCCGCTGAGCCACGGGTCCATCGTCGCCCGCGAGTACGGCATCCCGGCTGTATTGGGCACCGGCGTGGCGACCCGGCGCATCCGCAGCGGTCAGGTCGTCACCGTCGACGGCAGCGCGGGGACGGTGACGATGGATGGCGGTGCGGCAGAAATGTAGCCCGCTCGGCGCGGGTCCACGACCCGCGCTCCCGCCGAGTCACGGACCCGGCGGAACAAGAGGCCGGTCGGTAGGGGTCGGTCTGAGACCGACCCCTACCGACGGCACCATTGACCGAAACCCATTTGCGGAAGGGGTCCGGGGAAACCGGAAGGTAAACCGCAGGTTTACCCGTTTCCCCCGGCGGGGTGCAGGGGCTCCGCCCCTGCAAAACCCCTATTCTCGAAGTAGAGGCCATGATCGCTGCGCTCACAACCGAGGTTGCGGGCCTTGTTCCCGCCGGACCACAGTCCGGCGGCGCGTTGGGGCGGACTGTGGTCCGCCCTGAACACGGGAGTACTATTTTCGAATAGTCAAGGAACGACACGATGGAGAAACAATCACGTAAAAACGTCTACATTCTCTCGTTCGCCCTGGTGGTGGTTATGCTCGGCTTCGGCATGGTCATCCCCATCTTCCCCTTCTACATCGAGGAGATGGGAGGCGGCGGCAGCGAACTTGGCTTGCTGGTGGCCATTGCGGCGTTGTTGGAATTTCTCTGCGCGCCGGTGTGGGGCAGCATCTCCGACCGCGTGGGACGCAAGCCGATCCTGTTGATCGGGATGCTGGGATATGGCATATCGTCGCTGCTGATGGGCCTCTCGACGGGGTACTGGGCGCTGCTGGCCTCGCGGGCACTTTCAGGGGTGCTTTCGTCCGCCACCTCGGCGGCGGCGATGGCCTACGTCGGCGACAGCACCTCGGAAGACGACCGCGGCGGTGGAATGGGCATCCTGGGCGCAGCGTCGGGCCTGGGTCTCATCGTCGGGCCGGGGATAGGTGGGCTGCTGGGGACGGAATCCCTCTCCCTGCCATTCTTTCTCGCCGCGGGCTTTTCCCTGTTGGCCCTGATACTAATCGCGTGGTGCCTGCCGGAGTCGCTACCACGCGAGGCGCGCTCCGCACGGGGCCGGTTCAAGGTCGTGCAACTGCGCGCGATGTGGCAGGCGCTGAGCGGTCCCATCGGTTTCTTGCTGGTGCTGTTGTGCGCGGTCAGTTTCGGACTGAGCAACTTCGAGGCGGTCTTCGGGCTGTACACGGCGGAAAAGCTGGGCTACGGACCGGAACGGGTGGGCGCGATCCTGGTGGTGGTGGGCGTAGTGTCGACCATCGGCAAGGCCACGCTCATCGGCCCGCTGACCAAACGCTGGGGCGAAGCCGTCGTGATCAAGGGATCGCTGCTGGCGAGCACGTTCGGGTTCTTGATCTTGCTGCCCGCCAGAACGTACCCGGCCGTCTTGCTCGCTACCGGCATGTTCATCCTGTCCAAGACGCTGCTGCGCACGTCGATCATTTCGCTGGCCTCGAAGCGGGCAGCGGTGGGGCAAGGGGTGACGATGGGATTGAGCAACGCGTTCATGAGCCTGGGGCGCATTGCCGGACCGATCTGGGCCGGCGCGGTCTTCGACGTCGACGTCAACTACCCGTATCTCAGCGGCGCGGCGATCATGCTGATCGGATTCCTGGTCAGTCTGGCCTGGGTCAAACAGGGCAGCCGGGCGCGAGCCGAGGCCTGCCCATAACTGTCAGGCGAGCATGCCGCGCTCTATCTACCTCGCTGCCGGCGGCGCATCCTACGCCCGCGCCCTGAGCCGCCCCTCGTGCCGCCCCTGGTGCCGCCAGACGACGCCCCCGAGGGAACGCTGCGACTGCTCAACAGCGGTTCGGACGCCAGCCAGCGGGTCACTCCCCGCACCAGCGCCCCCGCGCCGCGGGCCAGCAGCCCCGCCCCCACAGTGACGAGCGCCGCCCCCGCCGTCTGAACCAGAGGGCTGGGTGATCGGGAAAGCACAGGCGGGCGCTGTGGCTGCGCCGGCATCAGCTCGCCCTGGAGCACGTACTGGAGCGCGCCCGTGGGGCAGGCGGCCACACACGCGCCGCAGCCGGTACACGCAGCGGCGTCGATGTGTGCCACGCCATCCAGCAGCGCGATCGCGCCGCGTGGGCAGGCCGTGGCACACGCACCACAGCCTGTGCAGTGGGCCGTATCGACCCATACATTCATCGGTTATCCCTCCCCCGTAAGTTGAACAGCGCGTTTTGCAGCGTACTGACCGCCAGTTCAGCACAGTGTTCGTGCTCCTTGGGCAAGCCATCCAACGCCGCAATGATCACCTCGGGCATGATGCAACTGGCTTCCGCCAGGCTCAATCCCTCCACCATCGAGCTGAGCACATTGCCACAGGCCAGCGTCGGCCCGCAGCCATCGGTGACGAAGGTCGCCTCGCGAATCCCGTCCCCGTCCAGGCAGAGATACATCTCCATCATATCCCCGCACCATCCCTGCACCTTGCCCCACGTGTCGGGGGCATCCATACGCCCGAAATGTGTGGGATGGTGCGAGTGCTCGATGACCTTGGCCGAGTACGTGGCACGTTCCTGTGCATCGATCTCTTGTTGAAGTTGAGTGACGAATTGGTCGAAATCAGAGTTTCTTTTCGATTGGTCTGCCATACCTCTTCAAAGCAACGTAGAAAACAGCCGCCCGCGGCAAACCGGGGCGACTTCGATGGTCGAGACGCCCCACGGCGGGGCGTCTCGACCCTATGGCGCACGCTACGCTTCGTCCGTCAACGTGGCGATGCGCTGGTTGATGGCGTCCATCTCCTGCTGTAGCCGTTCAGCCTGCACCTTCAGGAATTCGATCTCCTGATCCTTCGGTGGAGCGGCATAAGCATAAGCGGGCGCACCCCAGGCGGGGCCATACCCCGCGCGGGCCCAACCCGGCATGCCGGTGGCATAGTACTGGTGTCGCCAGCCACGCTGCCAGCCCCCGCCGAACCCGCGTCCGAACGGCGCTGCGGCGTAGCCAGGCGCGTCGTATCCGGCGCAGTACCCGGCCCGGCGGCCGGTCATCGGCCCCATGCCCATTGGTCCAGTTCTGTCTCCTCTTGGCATTCTATCACCTCCTTTTTCACTTCCTTGCTTACGTCGTATCTTCTCAAAAAGTGGGGGGTGGGGGTTTTGCGGGCGGCTTCGCCGCCCGCAAA
>JAFGOJ010000369.1 GCA_016926575.1 Anaerolineae bacterium
AGTTACACATTTAAGAAAAACCCGCCGCATCGTTCGATGGGCGGGTTGAAAACGGATCGGTGGCGGACGTCCTACACGTCCAGGTTGCGCACTTCACGTGCGTGGCTTTGGATGAAGCGCCGCCGGGGCGGCACCGAATCGCCCATCAACATCGAAAACGTGCGGTCGGCGCTGGCGGCGTCCTCGACCGTCACCTGCATCAGCGTGCGCTTGGTTGGATCCATCGTCGTCTCCCACAACTGTTCCGGGTTCATCTCGCCCAAGCCCTTGTAGCGCTGCAACGAGACCTTCTTATCTCCCAACGTCTTGACCACCCGGTCTTTCTCGTCTTCTGTGTAGACGTAGTGGGACTGTTTGCCCGCTGTAATCAAGTACAGCGGCGGCTGGGCGATGAACAGGTGCCCGGTTTCGATCATCGGCAGCATGTAGCGGTAGAAGAACGTCAAGAGCAGCGTGCGGATGTGTGCCCCGTCGACGTCGGCGTCGGTCATAATCACGATGCGGTTGTAGCGCAGGTTCTCCAGGCTGAACTGGTTGCCGATGGCGGTCCCCATCGCGGAAATCAGCGCCTCGATTTCCTTGTTCTTGAGGATGCGGTTCAGCCCGGCGCGCTCGGTGTTGAGAATCTTGCCCCGCAGCGGCAGGATGGCCTGGAAGTGACGGTCGCGGCCCTGCTTGGCCGAACCGCCTGCGCTGTCGCCCTCGACGATGAACAGTTCCGTCTTGTTCGGGTCGCGCTCCGAGCAGTCGGCCAGCTTCCCCGGCAGGGTCATGCTCTCCAGTACGCTCTTGCGGATGACCATGTCGCGCGCCTTGCGCGCCGCGTCCCGCGCCCGCGAGGAGGTCAGGCACTTGTCGACGATCTTGCGCGCCGAGGAGGAGTCGCGCTCCATAAACTCGCTCAGTACCTCGTTCGTCACCGACTCGACCGCCCCCTTGACCTCCGGGTTCATCAGCTTGACCTTGGTCTGCGATTCGAACTGGGGGTCGGGATGCTTGATACTGACGATGGCCGTCAGCCCTTCGCGCACGTCGTCGCCGGAGAAGTTGGAATCTTTCTCTTTCAGCATATTCGACTTGCGCCCGTAGTCGTTGATCGAGCGGGTCAGGGCCGCCCGCAGGCCGGTCAGGTGCGCCCCGCCGTCGACGGTGTGGATGGTGTTGGCGAAGGAATAGACCGATTCGGAGAAGGCGTCGGTGTACTGGAACGCCACCTCGACGCCTACGCCGTCCACCTCGCGCTCGATGTGCACCACCGGGTGCAGCGCCTCGCGGTCCCGGTTCAGGTAGCGCACGAAGGCCTGGATACCGCCCTCGAAGTAGAACGTCATCTGGTGGGGGAAGTCCTCGGGTCGCTCGTCGACCAGGTGCATGGTCACCCCGCGGGTAACGAACGCCATCTCGCGTATACGCTGCGCCAGGGTCTCGAAGCGGTAGGTCCCTTCTTTGAAGATGGTGTTGTCGAAAAGAAACGTCGTCGTCGTGCCCGAGCCGTCGGCTTTGCCGACCGCTTCGACCGGCGCTTGGGGGATGCCCCGCTCGTAGCGCTGGAAGTAGCGCTTGCCGTCGCGCGGGTCGTCGACCACCACCTCCATCCATTCCGACAGCGCGTTGACCGCCGAGACGCCCACGCCGTGGAGGCCGCCGGAGACCTTGTACCCGCCTTCTCCAAACTTGGCCCCGGCGTGGAGCGTGGTCATCACCAGTTGCAAGGTCGAGACCTTCTTTTCCGGGTGCGGCGCGGTGGGAATGCCCCGTCCATTGTCCTTGACGGTGATGCTCTGGTCACGGTGGATGGTGACGTGGATCTCGTCGCACGCGCCGGCGAGGGCTTCGTCGATGGAGTTGTCGATCACCTCGTAGACCAGATGGTGCAGGGCCCGCAAATCGGTGCCGCCGACGTACATACCGGGCCGGCGGCGCACCGCCTCCAGCCCTTCCAGAACGTGGACGTCCGATGCATCGTAGGTTATCGCGCCGTTTTCCTTCTTTGCCATACTCTCGCTCCGTTTTTTACCTTATCGCAATACCATATTTTACCATGGGTTGAACGTGGAGGAAAGGCAACCTTTTATGGGGTGCGTTTGCTCCCTGGGGCAGCCGAATATTTTTTGCCACGAATTAACACGAATTTTTGGGGTAGTTCATTTCCCGGCCGAATTGGTTCACACGTTTTCCGGTCTGTCATTCTGAGCGTAGCCGAAGGAAATCTGGGCCTGCAGTGTCAAAAGGGCGGTTTTTTGGCCGAAAGGGGTAGATTCTTCGTCGCTTCGGCCGCTGCGCGGCCTCCGCTCCTCAGAATGACGCCTGGGATGAGCGCGGAAAGTGTCAACCTATTTCTGAACCGTCCCCACGAATGGACACGAATGTTTGGCTTTTTTCGTGTCAATTCGTGTGAATTCGTGGCTGGTTTTTGCCGTTACCCCCAACAACAAAAAAACTGCCCCCCAAATGAAGCCCACTCTCTACGGCGCTGTGCCGGCGTCCAGTGTGCTCCAGGGATACGACGCCGCCAGCCATTGCAGCGGGTTCACACTGACTCCCCCGGCATACACTTCCCAGTGCAGGTGCGCGCCGGTGGAGAGGCCCGTGTTCCCCACGCGCCCGATGATCTGGCCCTGCTGTACGGTCTGCCCGACCGCCACTTCGAAGGCCGAGAGGTGCCAGTAGCCCGTCAGCACGCCCCAGCCGTGGTCGACGACGATGGCGTTGCCGCGCACCGCCAGCGGTTCGGCCAGCACCACCGTGCCGTCGGCGGGGGCGCGCACCGCTGCCCCCTGCCCGATCCGGAAGTCCAGCCCGCTGTGGTAGCTGGTATAGGGGCCGCCGTCGTAGGAGCGGCGCGTGCCGAAGTAGGAGCTGATCGCCGCGTCCACCGGCTGTTGGAACGGCCCGTGCCACCCGCGTTCGGCCGTCAGCGTGTTGCGCACCGTTTCGATCGTGGCGTTCTCTGCGGCCACCAGTTGGGGGTCGAGCAGGTTGGAGCGGCTGGGGGGCACGTCGATGCGCTCGTAGCCGTTGTGCTCGGCCACGACCACCACGCCCACGTTGAGCGACACCGGTTCGCCGTTCCCGTTCGTCGCGGTCAGTGTCATCTCGTACAGGCCCGGCTCGGTGAACGTGTGCGCGCCTGCCACGCCGCGGTAAGCGCCGCCCTCTTCGAAGAAGGTGAGCGGGCGGTCGAACAGGCTGCCGGTGAGCTCGACCGGCTGCGAGGTGCGCACGGTGACGAGCATTGCCTCGCCCTGCTGCACGGGCACCGGTGACAGGTCGATGTCCGTGAAGGGCAGCGGCATCCACGCCGGCTGGGCTCCCGGTATCAGTACCCACTGCCCCGGTGCGACCAACGTCGAATCGTGGTTCAGCTCGACCAGCTCCTGGAACGGCACGCCGTAGTGGACGGCGAGCCCCAGCAGCGTTTCTCCGGGCTGGACGGCGTGCAGAGCGCCGCTCGTGTCCAGCGGGTCGGGCAGGTGGAGCACCTGTCCGGCGTAGAGCAGGTGTGGGTTGATCAGTTGGTTCGAGAGGGCCAGGCGGCTCACGTCGACGCCGTACTGCGACGCGATGGCGCTGAACGTCTCGCCCGGGCGGACGATGTGGGCGGCCCAGGCATCGACCGGCCCCAACGAGCTCGGGATCAGCAGTTGCTGACCGGTGTAGATGTTGCGGGGGTCGGGAATGCCATTGGCGTGGGTGATGGCGTCCACCGTCGTGCCGTACCGGCTGGCGATGGAGAAGATCGTCTCTCCGGCCTGCACGACGTGCATCATCGAATGGGGCGGCTGCTCCGACTGGGCGGCTGTCGGGGCGGGCCAGACCAGCCCCAACGCGGTACACATCACAAACAGTGCAATCGTTCGTAGTTTTATATTCAAAGGTCAATCCTCAGACAGGGTGGGGCGCAGGCGCGCGTTGCGGGAGCGTGCCAGCGCCTCGTACAGCGCCTGGGCGGCGGGGAAGAAAAAGGGCTGTTCCGCCTGGTGTTCCCAGAACTCATCCAGCCGGCAGCCGCGGGTTTCTTCGTAGGCAGTGGCCTGGATGAGCATGTCCAAGCGGTCGGCGTCGCACACCAAGCGCCCCTCGGGGCTGGTGCGGTGTTCGAACTCGGACCATCCGGCGTGGAACTGTGCCGCGTTCGGCAGGCCGCTCAGCACGTGGGCCATGATGGCGTCTTCGGCCTGTTGTTTGGTTTGCGGGGGGAAATAGCGCGTGGCGGGGGTGGGGATGTCGGAGAGGATGCATTCGGGTAGGTCGTGGAGCAGGGCGATGGTCAGCACCTTCTCGCGGTCGAGCGGTGCGTCTGTGTACTCCATCAGGGTCAGTGCCACGAGCGTCGTGCCCAAGGTATGTTCGGCCACACTCTCCACGTCGTTCAGCCCCCGCATTGCCCAGCCGGTGCGGGGGAGGTTCTTCAAAGTGAGGGCGCGTTGCAAGAATGCCAGTGGCGTATCCGTATCCAATGCTGCTCCTTAGAGCTTGTAGCCGATGGCGCGCAGGAAGCCCTTGCGGTGGGCGACGTCTTCTTCCGATTCCACGCCCTTGGGGCTGACGCCGTCTACGACGCCCAAGATGGCGCGCCCCTGTGTGCTCTGCGCCACGACGACTTCGGCCGGATTGGCCGTGGCACAGAAGATGCGGCACACCTCGGGCACGGCCTTGAGCGCGTTGAGCACGTTGACGGGGAAGAACCCCGGCGCCAGGAAGACGATGAAGGCGTGGCCCGCGCCGATGGCCAGCGCATTCTTCTGCGCCAGCGCGATCATATCCGCGTCGGTGCCGCTGAGGCGCACCAGCGCCGGGCCGGAGGCTTCGCAGAACGCCAGCCCGAACCGGATGCCCGGCACGCCGGCCACCAGCGCCTCGTGGACGTCCTCCACCGTTTTGATGAAGTGGCTCATTCCCAGGACGAAATTCACGTCGTCCGGTTTCTCTATCGGTACCATGGTCAATTCCATCGAGTCCTCCTCGCATGAGACGGTTACGATTGTAACATGCCCTCGCCTTGAGAGCAAACCGATCATTGTAGAACAGACGTATCTGCTCAGGCTGTGCGCCTGGCAGGTACCAACTTGGCGCGTCGAAGGGAAAAGATGGGGGTTTTGCGGGCGGCTTCGCCGCCCGCAAAACCCCCACTTCCCTCTTTCGCGGCAAAGTGAGGCAACTGTGAAGCGTAGCTGAGCAGTTACGAACAGACAAACGGTGATGGAAGGTTGCCTCCATCACCGTTTGCTAGGCACGTTGATATGACATTCCCAGCGGCGCGCCGTTGGGGGTAGCGCTGCTTACTCTTTGATTCCCAATACCTTGTTGACGCTTTCGAGAAGTTCTTGGGGGCCAAACGGCTTGGTCACGTAGTCGTCTACCTTGGCGATGTGCAGTCCCAGAACCTTGTCGATGCTTTGGGCCTTGGCCGTCACGACGATGACGTGGATGTCCTTGAGCTCGTCGTCGTTTTTCATCTGCTGGTAGACTTCCCACCCGTCCATATCTGGCATCATCAAGTCCAGGAGGACGAGGTCAGGTTTGACCTTGCGCACGGTCTCCAGACCATCGCGACCGCCGACAGCCCCGATCAGTTCGAACCCCTTCCGGCCCAGGATCAGCCGAACCAGATCGATCATTTCCGGTTCGTCTTCAATACAGACGACAGTCTTTTGCTTTTCAGCCATTATACCTCCCTCTTCCTCCTGCAAACACGGTTGATATAGTTTACCACTAACTTTCTGTTACGTCAACTTGTCAACGGGTAGGGCAATCGTAGCGATAGCAGGGCGCTTTAGACCTGCTGTGGAGCGTCCTAAGCGGCTTGAGCGATTCACCAACCCCGGGC
>JAFGOJ010000370.1 GCA_016926575.1 Anaerolineae bacterium
CGGTTTCCCCGGACCCCTTCCGCAAATGGGTTTCGGTCAATGGTGCCGTTGGTAGGGGTCGGTCTGAGACCGACCCCTACCGACCGGGCGGAACGCGGAACGGCGGCTCGTTCCTGTGGTGGCCGGCGCGGGTCGTGGACCCGCGCCGGGCGGATGTCACGCTGGAAGCGTGACCTACATTTTCTCAACGCAGGGCGGGTTTCCAACCCGCCGGCCGTTGTTTAGGTCGGGGCGACCCGGCGGGTCGCCCCGACGGCCACCGTCCGACAACTCAGTATGCGCCGTACTCGCGTGTCGCCTCCGCCCACGCGCGGACCAACTCGGGGTCGGCCTCGTCGAGCACCGTGCTGGAGGACATGATGAAGCCGCCGTCTTGACCGACGGTCTCGATGATCGTCCGGGTCTCTGCACGGACCTGTTCCGGCGTGCCGTGTTGGAGCAAGGAGATCGGCATCCCGCCGGCGATGCACATCTTGCCGCCCAGCACCTCTTTGACCTTGACCAGGTCAGAGCGGTCGAAGCAGCCCATCACCTTGCCCGGTGGGAGTTCGGTCAGGTAGTCGAGCCGTTGGTCGTACGTGCCCTCGAAGAAGGGGCAAGGGACCAGCCCGGCGTCGATCAGCGCCAGGATAAGGGCCTTGAGGGTGGGCCAGTAGAACGTCTCGAACTGCTCGTTCGACATGAAGCCGTCGGCCCCACGGTGGAGGGGGATGAAAATGAGCGGGTTCTGGCTCATATGGGCCTGTCCAATAGCGCCGCCGATCTGGAGCGGCAGGACCTTGTCCATTGCGGCCAGCAGCTTATCGGGGCAACGGTACATATCCTTCATCGTGCCGCGCATCCCGCGCAGCATATCGGAGATCAGGTCGTAGGGGGCCAGCGCCACCGACGTAGCGAACGTCGGATAGCCCATGCCCGCCAGCTTCTGCGTGAATTGGCCGTAGGCCATGCTCCACTGCATCGACACCTGGGCGGCCTTGAAGAGCGCGTCGAAGGCGGCTGCGATAGGGGGAATGGTCAACACGCCCGTCATCCCGGAGCCGACGTAGCCCACCAGCATCGACGAGAGGGGCGGCAGGTGCGCCAACCCTTCCAGGTTGCCGTAGATGCGCGGCAAGAACACGCGCACGGTCCAGTCTGAGGGGTCGTTGAGGAATGCGTCGTACTCCTCGGCCTTCATGTACTCGCCTTCGACGAATTGGAAGGAGCGGTTGGGGCCGACGCCGTGGCCGGGCCACTTCATCTGCCGGTTGGCGAGCGCCTCGTGGGCTGCGCCAGCCGCCGCGACGGGCGCACTGGGGTGGACGTACAGGTCAGGGCTGTAGTCTACGACTGTTTTTTCGTAGGCGGCCAGCCATTTGTCGAGGTCGTAGAACGCCTCCTCGTAGGTCATGCCGACGTAGCGGGCGGGGAACAGGTGAAACCAGGCGAAGAGCGGGACACGGTCGGGCTTCTTCAGCGCGATGGCATCCTGGACGCGGCCCATACGGGTTTCGAAGTTCTCGGTGGTCATGGTTACCCTCCTACCCACTGCTTGGCGAGGGCGACGGCTTCCATCGCGTCGATCCCCCACGCATCGGCGCCGGCATATGCCCGAACGTGCTCGTCCACCGGCGCGCCGCCGATCATGATCTTGACCTGGTCGCGCAGGCCAGCCTCGTTGATGGCTTCGATCGTATCGCGCATCGACTCGAAAGCCAGCGTCAGCAGGCCACTCAGGCCGACGACGTCCGGCTGGGTCTCGCCGATCTTCTGGACGAAGGTAGCGGGCGGGATATCGACGCCCAGGTCGACCACCTCGAAGCCGTTGGCTTCGAGCATGAAGACCACCACGTCCTTGCCGATGTCGTGGATGTCGCCCTCGACGGTGCCCATGAGCACCTTGCCCAGTGGTTCGAGCGGTTTTTCTTGGGCCAGCCTGGGCTTGACCAGGGCCGTGATCGCGTTCATCATCTCGCCGGCCATGATCAGCTCAGGGACAAAGGCCTCTTTGCGCTCGAAGCGCTGGCCGATCAGTTCCAGAGCGTTCTTGCACGCGTCGAGGATGGCCAGCGGATCGGCGCCTTCTGCGAGCAGGGTCTGGGCGATTTCGACGGCATCTTCTTCGCGGATGTCGACGAAAGCTTCGATCAACTGTTTTGTCATCGTTTTTCCTCCTGAAAGAGATGAGCGTGTGCAGGTCCTAGACCTGCCTGTACGAAGCGTAACGGTCTAATACCGGCCGTACTCTTTGCCCGCTTCCATCATTGCGTGGACGTTTTCCGCCCTGGCGTGATCGATGCCGCAGCCATTGGTCAGGATGAAGCCACCGCCCTGGCCTGCGGTTTCGATCAGTTCTTTGCAATAGGTTTTGACCTCGCTGGGGGTGCCGGCAGCCATGATCGCCGTAGAGACGTTGCCGGCGATGCAGCAGACGTCGCCGAGCACCTCTTTGGCGCGCTTCATATCGGTCTGGTCGAACCACCAGATGCACTTGCCCTTGGGGAAATCGGCGATGATTTCCAGGCGTTGGTTGTAGCCGCCCTCTGCAAACATGACCGGGATACAGCCCTCTTCGGCGATGCCCAGCATCACTTTCTTGAGCGTGGGCCAGTAGAACTTTTCGAACTGCGCGTTCGACATAAAGCCGTCGGCGCCCTTGTGCAGCGGCATAAAGACGAACGGCACCTGGGTCTGGTTGACGGCGCTGACGGCCATCTCGATCATCAGCGGCACGAACCGCTCGCAGGTTTCGCGCAGCGCGTCGGGGTTGCGGAACATATCGAGCAGCATGCCCTTGGTGCCGCGCAGCGTGTCACCGATGGCATCGAAGGGGGCTTTGGCTGCGCCACCCGCCCAGTCGGTGACGCCCATCGCGCGCACCTGCATACCCAGCCCCCCCATCACCTGCATCCAGCGCATCGCCTCTTCCCCGGCCTGCATGAGCTTTTTGAACGCCTCCTGGACATCCGGGAAGGCGAAGGGGAGGACCGCTGTGGGCGTCATCGGCATCTCTTGAATTGAGGGCATCAGAGGCAGTTTGGCCAGCGGTTCGAGCGCGCCGAAGACGCGCGGGAAGTACTTGCGCATAAAGAAATCGGTCGGATCGGCCGACAGAGCCGCATACTCGTCGGCGGTGACGTACTCGTCCTCGATCATCTGGTAAATGAGATGGTCGGCCAGCTTTTGCCCAGGCCAGTCGTAGAGCTTGTAGTCGAGGATTTCGAAGACGCGCCCGGGAACGATGGCCAGCGCGCCGAACCAGGCGTCGGGGTCGAATTCTTCCAGGTAGGCCAGGATCGCCGCGGCCACTTTCTCGTATTCGTACATTGCGTCCTTCATCGTCAGGCCGGCGTGAAAGGCGGGGAAGAAACCTTCGGAGGGGAAGACGGGCACGCGGGCGGGGACCTTCATCTCGAACGCGTCGCGGATAATGGTGGCGCGCTCTCGATAGCGCGCCTCTGCTTCGGGGCTGGCGAACTGGAACCCCGGCATATTGACGTAGATATCCAACCGCTGCGCCAGCCGTTCGGCCGCGGTCATCTCACTCCATGCCTTGTTCATCTTAACCTCCTACCCAACCCTGAACCAGCGTGACGGCTTCCATCGCGTCGTCGCCGTAGGCATCGGCCCTGGCATACTCGCGGATCTTGTCGTCGACCTGGCCGCCGCCGATCATGATCTTGACCTGCTCCCTCAGCCCGGCCGCTTCGATGGCGGCGACGGTATCCTTCATCGCATCGAAGGCCAGGGTGAGGAAGCCGCTCAAGCCAACGACCTGGGGTTCGAAGGCCTTGATCGTGTCGACGAACGTCTGTGCGGAAACATCGACGCCCAGGTCTTTCACCTCGAAGCCGTTGACTTCCAGCATGAAGGTGACGATGTTCTTGCCAATGTCGTGGATGTCGCCGGCGACGCTGCCGATGACAACCTTGCCCTTGTGCTGCACTTCGGGGGCTTTGGCCAGTTCTGGTTTGACCAGATCGGTGATCTGGTTCAGTATCTCGCCGGCCATCATCAGTTCGGGCAGGAAATACTCGCCCCGCTCGAACCGCTTGCCGACCAGATCCATAGCTGTGCGGGCGTCTTCCAGCACCGCCAGCGGGTCTACACCACTTGCCATGGATTGTTTGACCAACGCGAGGGCATCCTGCTCCCTCATGTCGGCCATGGCCTCAACCAACTCTTTTGACATACGGACCTCCTTGAAAAGTATGAAATTGGGGCGACGCTGCCCCACGCGCTGCTCCGAAAATAAGCCTATGGCCCTCTGTAGGGCGGGTTTCAAACCCGC
>JAFGOJ010000057.1 GCA_016926575.1 Anaerolineae bacterium
GGTTTACCCGTTTCCCCGGCGGGGTGCAGGGGCGGAGCCCCTGCAAGGCATTGTTGAACGAGGGCGGCGGGTTTGAAACCCGCCCTATATCGAGACGGTCTATTTTCGGAACAGAACTCATGAGCTACGCTCACAACCAAGGGGCGAAAATCGCGACATGCCTTAAGTCGTCATTCCCGCTGTCATTCCCGCGAAAGCGGGAAAAGCGGGAATCCACTGGTTGCGGGTTTGGATGCCCGCTTCCGCGGGCATGACGAACGGATGAGCGGCTATTTTCGGAATAGTTTTCAGATGCGGAGGTAAGCGACCGTATGCGGGATGTGGATAAGACGAAGGCCCAGCTTGTCGAGGAACTGGCCGCGGTGCAGCAGCACGCCGCCGCACTGGAAGCACGCCTGCGTTCGATGGAGGCGATGGAGGTCGAGTGCAAGCGGGCCGAGGCTGTGCTGCAGTTGTTCGTCGATGCCATCCCCGATACGGCTTTCTTGATCGATACCGAGGGAACGATCCTGGTGGCGAATTCCGTTTTGGCGCACGGGTTCGGCAAACAGGCCGGCGAATTGCTCGGCAGAGACGTGTTCGACTTTCTCCCTCCCGACGTCGCTGCAACGCGACGCGCGCGCCTGAACCAGGTTATCCAGACGAAGCAACAGATGCACTTCGAGGACGAGCGGGAGGGCCGATTCTTTCTCAACTACATCTGCCCGGTGCTCGACGCAGCGGGCTGCGTGTCGCAGGCCGCCATCTTCGCCATCGATATCACCGAGCGCAAGTATATGGAGATGCGCCTGCAAGAGTCCGAAGCGCGTTACAAAGCCATCGTCGATATGGCCCCCGAGGGGATTGTGACGGCGAGCCTGAGTGGAATGGTCCTGACGTGCAACCCGGCGTTCTCCCGCCTCTCCGGCTTCTCCGAAGAGCAGATCGTGGGCAAGCACCTGAGCCAGCTCCCCACGATCAATCTCAAGGACCTGCCGTGGTACCTCAAGACCCTCGCGGCCATCGCCCAACACGGGGTCGACGCGCCGGTCGAGTTCCCTTGGATGCACAAAGACGGCGAACGTCGGTGGGGAGAGGCGCGGATCAGCTTTATCAAAGAAGAGGGAAAGGCCATCGGCTTGCAGGCCATCGTGATCGACATCACCGAGCGCAAGCGGGTGGAGGACCTGTTGCAGGCGCTGAACCAGGCTTCGCTGGCGATGGCGCGGGCGTTGACGCCGCAGGAGATATTCGACGCCATCGCTGCCCAACTCGACGCGCTAGGCTTTGCGTGCGGCATCATGCTGTACGACGAGGCCCAGCAGGTCATCCGCCCCAAGTACCTGAGCTACCACTTGAAGGTACTCCGTGCCGCCGAACGGATGGCCGGTTTGCGGGCGGAGGAAGTGTGCATCCCCATCGACACCGCCGAGGAGTATGACCGCGTCATCCGGCGGCGCGAGACGGTCTTTGTGAAGCACGCCGAGGACTTCATGCGCCAGGTGTTGCCGAGGTCGCTGCGGCGGCTGACCGGTCAGATCAGGCGCGTTTTGAACGTGCCGCGCTTCATCCTTGCGCCGCTCATCGTGACCGACCGCGTCATCGGCATCCTGACCGTCCAGGCCGACAGCCTGTTGGAGAGCGACGCGGGGGCGATCACGGCCTTCGCGCACCAGGTGGCCGGGGCCTGGCAGAAGGCCAACCTGCTGGAGGTGACGCGCCAGAGCGAGGAACGGTTCCGCGTCGCGTTTCACACCAGCCCAGACGCCGTGAACATCAACCGCCTGCGCGACGGCCTCTACGTCGACATCAACGAGGGCTTCACCGCGCTGACCGGCTACACCCGCGCCGACGTGATCGGTCGGACGTCGTTGGAGATCAACATCTGGGCGAACCCCGAAGACCGCGCCCGGCTGGTCGCCGGATTGCGGGAGCACGGCAGCGTCAATAACATGGAAGCGGGGTTCCGCTACAAGAATGGCCTCGTGCGGATGGGATTGATGTCGGCCCGCATCCTGTCTCTGGAAGGCGAGCCGCACATCCTGTCCATCACCCGCGACATCAGCGAGCGAATCGAGGCGCAGGCTGAACTTGCGCGTCTTCAAAATCTGTTGCAGAATATTACCGATTCGATGCCCTCGGCGTTGATCACGCTGGATGTGTCGGGGCGCGTTTTGACCTGGAACCCGGAGGCGGAGCAGATGACCGGCTACGAGGTGCACCAGGTGGTCGGCCGGCCGGTGTGGGAGGCCTGCCCGCTGCTGGCCCGCTACCGCGATCTGGTGGCGCAGGTGCTGGAGCAGGACCACGCCTTGCAGCGCCACAAGGACATTCTGGTGGCCGAGGGCGGGACGCTCTACCGCGACGTCAGCGTCTTCCCGCTGATTGCCAATGGCATCGATGGGGTGGTGCTGCGCATCGACGACGTGACGCGGCGGGTGCAGATGGAGCAGATGATGCTCCAGTCGGCCAAGATGGCCAGCATCGGCGGGCTGGCGGCAGGGGTGGCGCACGAGATCAACAACCCGCTGGGGGCGATGATGCAGAGCGCCCAGATGTTGCAGATTGCTTTCAACACGCACCTTCCGCGCACGCGGCGGATGCTCGAAACGGACGGCATCGATCCGGGCGCGTTGGAACGATACCTGGATCAGCGCGAGGTGCACACGTATTTGAGCGGCATTCGAGAGACGGGCGCGCGTGCGGCCAAGATCGTCTCTGACCTGCTGAGCTTCTCGCGCCAGAGCCAGGCGGACGCAGCGTTCCACGACCTGAACGCCTTGCTCAAACAGGCGCTAGAGTTGGCCACCGCCGATTACGATTTGAAACGCCGCTACGATTTCCGCGACGTGGAAGTCGTATGGGAGTTGACTGTCGGATTGCCGAAGGTGCTCTGCGATGGGCAGCAGGTGCAACAGGTGGTGCTGAACCTCGTGCGCAACGCTGCCTACGCGATGGCCGAGCGTCCCGACGGGTCCCGGGGCCGGTTGACGCTGCGCACAGCTCTCGGCGACGAAGGGGTACGCTTCGAGGTCGAAGATAATGGCCCCGGCATCCCCAAAGCGATGCGCGAACGGCTGTTCGAGCCATTCTTCACCACCAAAGAAGTGGGGAGTGGGACAGGGCTGGGCTTGTGGTTGTGCTGGTCGATCGTGGTGGACCGGCACGGCGGCCGCATCTGGGTCGAAGATGGGCAGGCGGGCGGGGCGTGTTTCGTCGTCGAATTGCCCATCGGGAATGTGGAGGAAGGCGATGTCGATGAAACGCGTTCTCGTAGTGGACGATGAGCGCTTGACCCGTGTGTCGCTGGCGGCGTTTCTGGAGGAGCTGGGCTACGAGGCGGCTGTGGCCGGAGACGGCGACGAAGCCATCCGATTGCAGGCACAGGCTCCCTTCGACGTGTGTATCGTGGATATCCGGCTGCCCGGCAAAGACGGGGTAGAGACGATCAAGGCACTGCACCAGATCGCGCCCGAGGCGTACTTCATCATTTTTACCGGTTCGCCGCAGTTCACCATTCCGCCCGTGCTGGAGGACCTTGGTATGTCTGCGCGGGATATTGTGCGCAAGCCGGTGGTGGATATGGACATATTCGCGGCATTGATCGTTCGCAAAGATGCGTCTTCACAGGAGAGGAGCGGTTGATGAGAAATGTAATGGCTGGGTTGGACTGGGTGGGCGCGGCAGGGAAGCGGGTACTGATCGTCGACGACGAACCGTTGATTCGGCGCGCCCTGGCGGATTACCTGGAGGAGTGGGGCTACCTGCCCACGATGGCCGCCGATGGCGCGGAGGGGCTGCTCAAGGCGCGTGCGGAGTCGTTCGATGTGCTGCTGGTCGATCTGCGCATGCCACGGGTCGATGGGCTGGAGGTGATCGCCACGCTCAAGGCGGAACAGCCCCACCTGCCGATTGTGGTCATCTCCGGCACGGGGGTACTGAGTGACGCCATCGAGGCCATCCGGCGCGGTGCGTGGGACTACATCACCAAGCCGATTCAGGATATGGACGAGATCGCGGTCGTGGTCCGGCGCGTGGTGGAGCGGGCGGAGCTGGTTGCCGAGCGCGACCGGTACCAGTACGAGCTGGAACAGCTCAACCGCTCTCTGGAGGCCGAAGTGGGGCGTCAGACGAAGGACCTGCGCGCGCAGAACCGCCGTCTGGTGGCGCTGAACCGGATTTCCTACGCCATCAGCGACCCGCTCGACATCGACACGATCCTCAACCGCGTGTTGAACGCAACGGTGGAAGCGACGGAGGCGGACGCGGGCATTGTGCGCCTGCTCAACCCGATCACCCGCCAACTGGTCAGCGCAGCGGCGTGCGGACTGCCCGAGGCGTACACCTCGACCGCTGGGATAATTCCGCTCGGTGAAGGCGTCGTCGGGCAGGTGGCGCAGACCGGGCACATCTGCGTGACCGACGATTTCGCCGACGACCCCTGGCTGGCGTCATTGGTAGAGGCACAAGAAGGCGATCATTCCGAGAAGGGCGCTGTGTTTAGCTGCCTTGCCTGCGTGCCCCTGCGAGCGGGCAGCGAGTCCAAATCCATCCACCCCATCGTGGGCACCTTGGGCGTCGCGCTGCGCAACCGGAGCACGTTTTCCAAGAGCGAGGTCGAATTGCTGGCTTCCATCGGCAACCAGATCGGCGTGGCGGTGGCGCGCGCCCAGTACGCCAGCGACCTCGAGCGCACGAACCTTCAGTTGGAGCAGGCGAACGTCGATCTGCGGCGGCTGGATATGCTGCGCGAGCAGTTTATCCAGAACGTGGCCCACGAACTGCGCACGCCGCTGGCCCTGGTCTGCGGTTATATGAAGATGCTGACCGACGAGGGACTGGAACCGGCGGAACAGCAGCACGCGCTGGAGGTTGCCTCCCGCCACGTCGACGTGCTGGTGGACCTGGTCGAATCCATCACCACGCTGCAAGACGTGGGGACGCATGCGTTGGACGTGACGGAGATCGATCCTGCGGAGCTGTTGGGGACCGTCGTGCAGATGTGCCGGCAGAAGACAGTGTCGAGCGGGGTCACCGTGCGGGTCGATGTGCGGCCCGATTTGCCGGCGTTGTGCGGGGATTTCACCCGGCTGGCGCAGGCGGTGTCGCAATTGCTCGACAACGCGTGTAAGTTTTCCCCGCCCGGCACCACGGTCACGCTGGCGGTGGTGGACGGGCCAGACGCGGTGGGGGTTTCTGTCGCCGACGAGGGGATTGGCATCCCGCCGGAGGAGCATGAGCGCATCTTTGAGCGCTTCTACCAGGTGGATGGGAGCGCCAGTCGGCGTTACGGCGGCACCGGGTTGGGGTTGGCGTTGGTGAAGGAGATCGTGGAGGCGCATCACGGCCAGGTGGCGGTGGTCAGCGCACCGGGCGAGGGCAGCACCTTCACCATCTGGTTGCCGAAAGCCTAGGCGCAAAACGAAACCTTCCCGGAAGCTCAAGGCTTCCGGGAAGGTGCGTCGTGTGGCGAATTACTCGGCCTGGATGGCGATTTTCTTCGTTTTAGGGTGCGCTTTCGGAAGGTGCAGGCGCAGCACGCCGTCTTTCACCGTCGCTTCGATGGCGTCCTGGTCGATCTGGTCGGACAGGGTGAAGCTGCGCTGGTAGTCGCCGACGCGGTACTCGGCGTAGGAGAGGCAGTAATCCTGCATCTCTTCCGGCACGACGTGGGCGTTGATGGTGATGATACTCTTCTCCAGCGTGATGTCGATGGCGTCGGCGTCAACGCCGGGCAAGTCCGCGATCAGCACGATGTCATCGGCGGTTTCGTAGATGTCGACGCGCGGCACAAAGGCCAGCCCGGCCCGGATGCGTTCGGCATCTCCTTCCATAATCTCCTGTTTTTCAGTCTCTTGAACTTGAAGGTCTCCCTTTTCAGCCATAGTCTCATTCCCTCCGTTTTGCTCACCCAACCTTGACCGCAATCTTCTTCGGCTTATCGTCCTCGGCCCGCGGCAGCGAGATATGCAGCACGCCTTTCTTGAAGACCGCCTCGACCTGGTCGGCAGCGATCTTGTGGGGCAGTTGGAAGACGCGGGTGAAGTTGCCGTGGCGTCGCTCGCGGCGCAGATAGGCGGCGTCCTCGCCCGGTTCCTCCGGCTTACGGCTGCCGGAGAGGGTCACCGTGTCGCCGGTGATGGAGATGCTGATGTCGTCGGCGGCGATGCCGGGCAGTTCAGCGGTGACGACTGCGCCGTCCTCGTTCGTCCACACGTTCATGGCGGGGTACGTCGGAGCGAAATTGCCGCTCGTCCGCGCCGGTGTGGCGAAGAGGCGCTCCATTTCCCGGCGCAGGCGTTCCATATCGCGCCAGGAATACTGAGAACCAAACGGTTGTCTTAACATAGCATATCCTCCTTCTATATTTCACTCAAATAACGATTGTTTGACGTGTAGGGGCGCTTGGCCCACACGTTTATAGTATATGAGGGAAAAATTAGATCAACGCAAGAAAACAGTTAGAAGAAGATTAGAGTTTCCATTTGACGACGTAGAATCGGTGTGGTATAACCAATCATCAGGTTTCCAAAGCCGCCGCGACCGGCGGGTTGGAAACCCGCCCTACATCGAGACGGTCTATTTTCGAAGTAGAACCCATGATCTGGTGCTCGCCGCCGATGAACGAAAATCGCCTGTAGAGCGACGCACGCGTCGCCCCGTTGACCGGAACCCATTTGCGGAAGGGGTCCGGGGAAACCGCAGGTTTCCCCGGCGGGGTGCAGGGGCGGAGCCCCTGCAAAGTCA
>JAFGOJ010000371.1 GCA_016926575.1 Anaerolineae bacterium
GCCTCGGTGAGGCGCGTCTGCGGCCCGCGACGACCCCACGCCAGCGCCACAGCCTGCACCGCTTTGGCGACCAGATCGCCGCCGCCGGCGTATTCGGCGAATAGCTCACCGCCGCCGGTCATCCGGCCCTCGCGCCCCTGCCGGTCGCGTCCCCAGCAGTTGCTCCCCGTGCCGGAAACCACGCCCACGCCCCAGCCTTCGGTTGCGCCGGCAACCAGGCCGATGATGGTGTCGTTAACCAGCGCGTAAGGCGCGGATAGCTCCAGCGAGGCGATGACCTGATGGTGCGGTTCGGCGTCGCCGGGCCAGTCGTAGCCCGCGATGCCGAAGCCCCCGCCCGCGATGTCTGCTTTGGTAATACTGGCCGAAGCGAGGGCTGCATCAATGACCGTGTGTAGGACGGTGCGCAGCCCGTCATAGCCGATCACTTCGTGGCTGCCGGAGCCGCCCACGCCAAAGCCCACGGCGCGTCCGTGCGCGTCTGCGATCAGCGCGTGACTTTTCGTCGCGCCGACGTCGATGCCCAGAAAGTATTCGTTCATTATTTTTGCTCCTGATTCGTAAAGATTGACGGCTGGCCTGTGGATCGGGGATGCTCCAGCCATTCCGCGATAACGGCTGCCGCGCTTACGCTGACCAGGATGTCTTTCAAATCTGCGGTGACCAGGCCGGGCAACTGGATGAAGTCGATGACATAGCCGCGAACAACGGTATCCCACACCCAGCTCGTATAGGCTGCAAACACACCCAGAAAGGCTACATCTACCCAGAAACTTTGGCGATGATGTGTGCTGTAGTAGCGATGATACACGACTGCTGACACGAGTACGGCAATGATCAATGCCCACTGCACTAGCTGTACGAAGGGTCTGCCCGGCAGGTCAAAAGTCGCGGCGATCCAAGACCCACTGTAATTGCGCACATGCGCAATATGGAGCCACCCTGCAATGACCGGGATTGACGCATTTTCGGGTATCACAGTCGTGACCACAGTCTTGAGACCCTGATCGAGCACCGCCAGCTCGATTGCGAGCGCCGGCAACCGCCAACCGCGCGTTATCTGCCGGGTGCGTTGGCTTAGAACGACCAGTTCACAAGCCACGAGATAAAAGAACATCAAGGGACAAGCCGCGACCAGGATCGCATGCCCGGATCGCACTTTGCCTCTCGCCACTTCGATCACGATGAACAAGCTCCATTCCAGGAGGAATACGAGCTTGATTTTGGAGGGCCTGAGCCAAGCGATTCCCTTCGCCATCCGTCTCGGGCTTTCCTATTTCCAAAACTGCGCTAGATAGGCTCTGTTCGTTTCCAGCAAGTCATCCAGCACGGCCTGGACTTTGTCCGCCGCAGGGCCGAGGGGGTGGGTGAGGAGCGCCTGGTATGCGGCGTCGCGGTCGCCGTGGACGGCGGCTTCGACGGTGAGCAGCTCGAAGGCCTTGACGTTCGCCAGCAGGCCGAAGCACGCCAGCGGCAGCGGCTCCGCCGGTAGGGGGACGATGCCCGCGCGGTTGACCTTACAGGGCATTTCCAGCACCCAATCCTCCGGCCAACCGGGCACGGCCCCACGATGCGGGACATTGACCACGTGAACCTCGTTCAGGTCGTTGTAATGGGTGTTGAGCAGTTGGGTCGCCACGGTGGAGTAGTATGCGCCGCCGCGCTGCATCAGGCCCTCCGGCGGCTCGGTGCGGTCGGGTTCGGCATATTGGGCGAGCAGGTTTTTCTCGATCTCCATCACGCCCTCGGCGCGCGACGGCGGCCATGCGGCCTGTGCCGCCAGTTTACGGTCGGTGTAGTAGTAATATTGCAAGTAGTAGTTGGGGATCATGCCAAGTGTTTCGATGGTGCGCGGGTCCCATTCCGGTTCCGCTTCGGCCTTGAGGTGGGCAATGTAGCCCTCCATGATGCGCGGCCACATCTCGGTTGTCAAACCGCCTTCGCCATCGATGGTGAGGCCGCGATGCCACGAGAGATGGTTCAGGCCCAGGGTGTTCAGATGCGCGCGCTCCGGCGGGACATCAATCCCTAGCCGTTCCTTCAGCCCATCGAGCATTTCCATCTTGGTGTTAATGGCGACATTGCAGACGCCCACCGCAGGGACGTCGGGGGCGTAGCGTGTCAGCGCTTCGGTGATAAGGCCCGCCGGGTTAGTGAAGTTGACCAACAGTGCGCCAGGTGCAACCGCCCGTATCGTTCTGGCGATGTTGAGCGCCACAGGGATCGTCCGCAACGCCTTTGCCATCCCGCCGACGCCGGTGGTCTCCTGCCCGATGAGGCCGTGCCGGTGGCCCAGGTACTCATCCTCGCGGCGCGCCTGCATCCAGCCGACGCGCAGTTGGGTGATGACATAACTCGTCCCGCGCACCGCTTCGCGCAGGTCGGTAGTCAAGTGGACAGCGAATGGCGTACCTTTAGCCGCCACCATCCGCCGTGCGAACCCGCCGACCACGTCGAGCCGTTCGGGCAAGACGTCCATCAGCCAGAGTTCGGTGAGCGGGAGACTTTCGACCCGCTCCAAAAAGCCATTGATCAGTTCCGGCGTATAGCTGGAACCTCCGCCAATGACGGTGATTTTCATTAAACACCTCCTCATTATCTTGCTCCCCGCCCCCGAGACGGGGGCGGGCGATATCGAGCGCCCCGCGGACAGGACCTAGCGCAGCCTTCGCTCTCCGCCCCCGAGACGGGGGCGGACTATTCC
>JAFGOJ010000058.1 GCA_016926575.1 Anaerolineae bacterium
GGGGCGGAGCCCCTGCAAGGCATTCGTTGAACGAGGGCGGCGGGTTTGAAACCCGCCCTACATCGAGACGGTCTATTTTCGGAATAGGGGAAACAGACAATGACACGCAATCAATGGTTGGTCGTTATCCTGCTGGGCATCGGTGACGCGATCGTTTTAGGCTTGCTGGCGTTTATGATGGCGATCGGCATGCCGACGCCATCGCGTGGGGAAGCGGTGAGCATCATCTCACCCACGCCGGCGGAAAGTCCCACCCCCACCTCCGTCCCCACGTGGACGCCAACGCCCATCCCCACCGACACGCCGATCCCCTCACCGACGCCCCTTCCGCCCACCCCGGCCCCGCGCCCGCTGAACGTCAACGAGAATATCATGCTCAACGAGATCGAACAGCGGGTCGTCACGCTGCGCGGTCTGGACGTGTTGCGCCCCATCCCGCGCTGGGCGCTCACGCGCGAACAGTTCGCCGACCGTCTGGAAACGGCGTTCCAAGACGAATCGATCACCGCGCAGGCTGAAGCCGCCGCGCGCGTCCTCGTGGTGCTCGATCTGATGGACGCGAACGAGGACATGGTCGAACTGCTGGCGGACGTCTTGGGCGAACAGGTTGCCGGGTACTACGACGTGCAGGAGCAGACGATCTACCTGGTCGCCGAAGAAGACTTGAACCAGGTCGAGAACCGCATGACCTTCGTCCACGAGGCCGGTCACGCGCTGCAAGACCAGCACTTCGACCTGGCGGCGCTGGGCCTCTCCATGACCGACCACGCGACGTTTTACGACGACCCAACGGGGGCCGTGCGCGCGCTCATCGAAGGGGACGCCGAATTGGTGCAACTACAGTACATTGAGGAGTACCTGGCCGAGCCAGAGATCCTCGCCCTTCAATTTTCGGGCGTGCAGCCCGGCCAGGCCCGCATCGCCACTGCCCCGCGCGGCGTGCGCGAAGCGATCCTCTTCCCCTACGTCTACGGGCTGGACTTCGTGACGGCGCTGTACGACAGGCGCGGTTGGAGCTCGGTGAACGCAGCTTACGCCAACCCGCCCAGTTCCACCGAGCAGATCCTGCACCCCGAACGCTACCTGTCTGCAGATGCTCCGCTCACGGTGACCCTGCCGGGCCTCACCGACACGTTGGGGGCGGATTGGCACCTGATTTACGACGCTACGTTGGGCGAGTTCTTCCTGCGCCTGCATTTGGAGAGGTGGCTATCGGCCGCACAAGCCGCCCCGGCAGCAGAAGGATGGGGCGGCGACACGTGCGCCGTCTACTACAACGAAACCACAGACCAGACGGCTATGCTGTTGAGAATACGCTGGGACACCCCGGAGGACGCCGTCCAGTTCGTATTGACCTATTCCATCTGGGCCGAGGCACGTTTCGCGCACCGCGCGGATACGTTGGAGGAAGGGCTGGCCTGCTGGCAGGCCATCGACGCGGTGTGTATGGCTTGGGAAGAGCAGACCGTCACCATCGTGCGCGGACCGGACCGCGACACGGTCGATCGCGCGATTGCGGCGGCACAGGCGGCCGGCCCTTAGGGCTCGTTCTAAGACCGACTAAGCAGAGCCCATAATCGCCGCGCTCACAGCCGATAGACGAAAATGTAGGTCACGCTTCCAGCGTGATGCCCGCTCGGCGCGGGTCCACGACCCGGCGGGAGCAAGACGACGGTTATTTTCGAAGCAGGAGGTAAAATGGTCGATCCACTGAGCGCCTTCTTTCACCCCCACGGCGTCGCCGTCATCGGAGCCAGCGCCAATCCGGCCAAGCTGAGCTACGCCGTGCTGCGCAACCTGGTCACCCACGGCTATCGCGGCCCGGTCTACCCGGTCAACCCCAAAGGTGGCGAGATGCTGGGGCTGAAGGTCTACCCATCGCTGGCGGACGTACCCGACCCCGTCGATCTGGCCGTGATCATCCTTTCGGCCGAGCAGACGGCGGCTGCCCTGCGCGCGTGCGGCGAGCGTTCGATCCACGCGGCGGTGCTGATTGCCTCGGGCTTCGGCGAGCTGGGCAGTGCCGGTCACGCGCGCGAGAAGGAGCTGTTGGACGTCGCCCGCGCGTACGGGATGCGCTTCGTCGGCCCCAACTGCGTGGGCGTCATCGACACCTACGCGCCCATCGACACCACCTTCGTCCGCACGATGCCCGGGCAGGGCAACATCGGATTCGCCTCCCATTCCGGCGCGGTCTGCGGCGGGACGATGGACTGGGCCAGCGCGGTGGGCGTGGGGTTCTCGCGCATCATCAGCCTGGGCAACCAGGTCGACGTGGACATCTCCGACGCGCTGACGTCGCTGGCGGCGGACCCCAACACCCGCGTCATCGCCGCCTACGTCGAAGGGCTGCCCGACGGCCGCCGGTTCGCGGAAACGGCGGCCCAGGTCACCCCACGCAAACCGCTGGTGGTGCTCAAAGCGGGCCGCACGCCCAGCGGGACGCGCGCGGTCGCCTCGCACACGGGGGCGCTGGCCGGGGCCGACCGGGCCTTTCTGGCCGCGTGCCAGCGTGCCGGAGCGATCCCGGTGGACGACCTGGAAGAACTGGTCGACGCGTCGATTGCATTGGCGTATCGGGACCCCCCACCAGGGCCAGCGATGGCCATCCTGACCAACGCGGGCGGCCCTTCTGCCGTCGGCGCAGACGCGCTGGACCGGCAGGGCTTGCGCCTGGCAGTGCTGAGCGCAGAAACCCAGGCCGCGCTGCGCCAGGTCTGCCCGCGTGGGACAATGTTAGGCAACCCGGTGGACATGCTGGGCGGGCCACAGTTGGAGCACTACGCGGCAGCCCTGCAAACGCTGCTGGCAGCCCCGGAAGTGGATGGCGTGATGGTGGTCTTCGTGCCGCAGGCGATTACGCCGCCCCACGACGTGGCCGTGACGGTGGGGCGCGTGGCAGAGACGGCCAAGAAGCCCGTCGTGTGCTGCATTTCGGGTGGCGGCGGCATCCGCGCCGCGGCCCGCGCGCTGCACGCTCACAACGTGCCCCATTATCTGACCCCCGCCCGCGCGGCGCTGGGGCTGGGCACACTGTGGCGCTATCGCGCCGTGGCCGGGCATACGCCGGAGCTTCCCGCGCCCGTAGCGGACGTCGACCGGGAGGCCGCGGCAGCCCTGGTGCGCGGCGCGCGCGGGCGCGCCGTCCTCGACCCACAAGCCGGGGCGCAGATCGCCACAGCTTACGGCTTGCACGTGCCGCCCTCCGGCCTGGCCGCCACCGCCGACGAGGCCGTCGCACTGGCGGAGCAAATGGGCTACCCGGTGGCGCTCAAACGCGTCGCGCCGGACGTGGTCCACAAAAGCGACGCTGGCGGGGTGGCGTTGGGGTTGGAGGACGCCGCCGCGGTGCGGGCGGCGTTTGCGGCAAGCGTGGGCGCAGGTGAGCGGGCATTCGTGCAGAAAATGGCCCCCAAAGGACTGGAAACCATCGTCGGGGCGCAGCGGGATCCCCAATTTGGGCCGTTGTTGATGTTCGGGCTGGGAGGGATCGCCGTGGAGGTGCTGAAGGACGTGGCGTTCCGCCTGGCGCCGGCGAGCGAGGTGGAGGCGCGTGCGATGGTGGCAGAGACGGCGGCCGGGCGGCTGCTCGAAGGGGTGCGCGGCCAGCCCCCCGGTGACATCACGGCCGTGGTCGATACCCTGCGCCGCGTGGGCCAGTTGATGGCCGACCATCCCGAGATCGTCGAGGTCGACATGAACCCGTTGATCGTGGGGCGGCAAGGCACGGGGGCCTGGGCCGTCGACGTGCGGGTGGTGGTGGCATAAAAGAGCCCGGCAGGTCACGGTGACCTGCCGGGCCTTTCAGAACACAGCGACGGGATTGAACCGCGCCGCTATTGGTCCATAATCTCGGCCAATTCGCGCAGCTTGACGCTGATCTCCTTTTGGAAGGCCACGGCCTCGTCGAGGGGTGTGAGGTAAATCTCGCTGCCCACCCAGCCGACCATCTTTCCGGCCACACCTTCTTCGATCATCAAACGAGCGGCAGCGGCTCCGAGGCGGGTTGCCAGAAGCCGGTCGAACGCGGAAGGCTTTCCGCCGCGCTGGATGTGCCCCAGCACCGTCAGCCGAATTTCGAACCCCAGTTCCGCTTGCAGGCTTTTGAGGTAATCGACCAACGCCCGCGTGCCCGGTTTCCAGCCCTCGGCCACCAGGATGATGCAGTGCGCCTTGCCTCGAATGTAGGCATCCTCGATGATCCGCGCCACTTTTTCCATCGGGGTCTCGATCTCGGGAATGAGCACCAGCTCCGCCCCGCCCGACAGGCCACTGACCAGGGCCAGGTACCCGGAATTACGGCCCATCGTCTCGATCAGAAATGCGCGTTGGTGGGAAGAGGCGGTGTCTTTGATGCGGTCGATGGCATCGAGGATCGTGTTCAACGTCGTATCGACGCCGATGGAGATGTCGGTGCCATTGACGTCGTTGTCGATGGTGGCCGGGATGCCGAGGACGGGAAAACCCATCTTGTGGAGCTGAAGCGCCCCGGTGAGGGAGCCATTTCCACCGATGACCACCAGGCCGTCGATCCCCAAGCGATTGAGCGTTCTGAGCGCCTCACGGCGGCCTTTTTCGGTCATAAACTCGGGACAGCGGGCCGTACCGAGGAACGTTCCCCCGCGCCCCAGGACCCCCCCCACGGAACGGGCGTCCAATTCAAGCGTGTCGTTGGCGATCAGGCCAGCGTAGCCGCGTTGGATACCCGTCACACTGACGCCCAGGTGAAGGGCCATGCGGGTGACGGCACGGATGCAGGGGTTGAGTCCCGGCCCATCGCCACCGCTCGTCAGAACCGCGATACGTTTCATGTTTCCCCCTCGCAGCGGAGCACATTCCTCTGCCATGCCCGGCCTCCTTTTGTTTAATACAGGTATCTGCTCAGCTTACGCTTCGCAGTTGCCTTTCCCGCCGCGAAAAGGGGGAGTGGGGGTTTTGCGGGCGGCTTCGCCGCCCGCAAAAC
>JAFGOJ010000372.1 GCA_016926575.1 Anaerolineae bacterium
CACGTAACTGCTCAGGCTGGGCGCCTGGCAGTTACCAACTTAGCACGTCAAAGGGAGAAGATGGGGGTTTTGCGGGCGGCTTCGCCGCCCGCAAAACCCTCACTCCCCCTCTTGCGCGGCGAAGTGAGGCAACTGCGAAGCGTAGCTGAGCAGTTACAAAGATTTTTAATATTCGCCTCAGGAGCTTCCGGGAAGGCCGAAACAACCAACAGGCTGAGCAGTTGCGTCTAGATAAGGAAGGTGATCTATGGAAGGAGCAGCAGTATGCCCAATAGAGGGATGATAAGACGCAGCGTAGCGGGCGTGGTGCTCGTGCTGATGCTAACACTGGCGGCTTGTGCACCTGCACCGTCCCCGACGCCGGCCCCCTCGCCCTTGCCTACCCTGACATCTACGGCAGATGCTTCTACCCCCGTGCCGACCGTCTCCGCCCCGAATCCTTTGGTCGTCACCCTCACCCTATGGGTGCCCGACTTGTTCTCGCCCTACGGAGATGGCCTCGCTGCCGAGGTCCTGGCGCAGCAGATGGACGCGTTCGCGCAGGCCTATCCTGACCTGCAAGTACGCGTCGTGACCAAGAAGGCCGAAGGGCGGGGCGGGCTGCTGGATTTTCTGCGCACTGCCAGCGTCGCCGCGCCCTCTGTGCTGCCCGATCTGGTGATCCTGAGCACCGCTGACTTGCAACTTGCCACGCAGGCCGGGTTACTTCAGCCGTTGGACCCCTTCTTGCGCGAAGGGCTGGCCGCCGACCGGTTCCCCTTCGCCACCGCGCTGGGGCAGGTCGGCGAACAGACCATGGGCGTTGTGCTCGGCGCGGAGATGATGCACCTGGCCTACCGCCCCGATCTGTTGCCCGATCCACCGATCACGTGGACCGACGTCATCTCTGCGCCTGCGCCGTTCCTCTTCCCGATCTCCGGGCCGGGCGGCGACGTCACCGACGCGTTCCTCTGCCAGTATATCGCCAGCGGAGGAGACTTGCTCGACGAAGCGGGCGCTCCGACCCTCGATGTGATGCTCTTGGGAGACCAATTGCTCTTCTACCAACGCGCCGTCGCGGCCGGGGTCATATCGCCCACCGTAGTGGCCGCCCTGGCCGACACGGCCGCCACCTGGGAGCAGTTCCAGGCCGAGCAGGCGGCGCTGGCCGTGGTCAACTCGCACCAGTTTTGGAGCGTGCGCGACCCGGACCTGGCCCCCGCGCCCTTTCCCACGCGCATCGGTCACTCGGTGACCATCGCCGAGGGGTGGGTGGTTGCCCTGGTGGCGGCCGACCCCACCCGTCAGTCCCAGGCGATGACGTTCGTGGAGTGGTTGCTCGCTCCGGAGAACCTCGGCGCGTGGACGCAGAGCGTGGCCTATCTCCCCAGCACCTTAAGTGCGTTGGAAGAGTGGGACGTGACCGAGGCGGAACGCGCCACGTTGGAGGTGTTGCTTGAAGGCGCGATGCCGCCCATCGACCCTGCTTTGCGCGCGGAGGTGGGGCCGCCGCTCCAGGCGGCGCTGGCGGCGGTGTTGGAAGGCCGCCGCACTCCCGCCGAAGCCGCCCGCATCGCCGTGGAGGCGGTCAGGCAATAGCCACCATCGACGAAAAGGGAACAGAACCCAAGATCTGGCGCTCGCCGCCGATGGACGAAAATGTAGGTCACGCTGAAAGCGTGACCTACATTTTCGCCTATAGGCTGTGAGCACAGCGATCATGGCCTCTGTTCGAACGTATGATACTCCCAAAAAACGGAGATGTCCACTGCTGCGGGTGCATTTGTCGTTGGGGGCAACGGCAAAAACCGGCCACGAATTGACATGAATTGGCACGAACCCAGGGAGCACATGTACCCCACTGCTGCCGCTCATGCGGACGTTTCGACCAATGGTGCTATAATAAGGCCACTGCATGTTGGAGAATCCGATGCCCTTGCTCGAAATCGAAGCGCTCAGCAAATCTTATCCTGACGGCTGGACCCTTTCCGGCGTGCATCTCACTGTGGAAGAGGGCGAGAGCCTATGCCTGCTCGGCCCCTCGGGCTGCGGCAAGACCACGTTGCTGCGCCTGATTGCCGGGTTGGAGCGCCCCGACGGCGGGCGCATTCTGCTGGACGGCGCGGATGTGACCTTCCTGCCGCCCCATCGCCGCCCCTTCGGGCTGATGTTTCAAGAATATGCCCTTTTCCCCCACAAAGACGTGTTCGGCAACGTCTCTTTTGGCCTGCGGATGGTCGGCTGGGAGCGGGAGGCGCTGCGGGCGCGGACGGCGGAGGTGCTGGCTCTGGTGGGACTGGAAGGCTTCGAGCGGCGGGACGTCAACCAGCTCTCCGGCGGGGAACAGCAGCGCGTGGCGCTGGCGCGCAGCCTGGCCCCCAAGCCGCGCCTGTTGCTGCTCGACGAACCGTTGGGGGCGCTCGACCGGGCGTTGCGCGAGCGCCTGCTGGAGGACCTGCCCGCCATTCTCGACCATGCCGGCGTGACTTCCATCACCGTCACCCACGACCAGGAGGAGGCGTTCGCCGTCGCCGATCACATCGTGGTGATGCACGCCGGGCGCGTGGTGCAACAGGGGACGCCCCAGGCGGTCTACGCGCGCCCGGTTTCGGCGTGGGTGGCGCGCTTCCTTGGCCTGACCAACCTTCTTCCGGCCCGCGTCGTTGCGCCGGGCGAGGTGGAGACGGCACTGGGGCGGCTGCGCGTAGCGGATACGAGCGCTGCGGGCGCGGAATCGGCTACCCTGCTGGTCCGTCCAGAGGCGGCGCAACCGCAGGGCGAGGGCGGCAACCGGATCGCCGGCGTGGTCACCGGCCGCACCTTTCGCGGCAGCCACTTCCGGCTGACGCTGGGGTTCCCCGGCGACGTGACGCTGACGTTCGAGTGGAGCGCGCGCGAAGCGCCACCTGCCGTCGGCGTGCAGGTGGCGCTTGCGTTGGACCCGGCCGGATTGGTGCTCTTGTAGAAAATAGCCCGCCGTTTGTAGAGGCGACGCACGCGTCGTCCCTACTTCCCCTCAACGTTGGGCAGGTCCGGGGTGGGCGGCCAGTCGATGTGCCACGCGCCATCCTCGTCCAGGCTCTGGCTGGCATCGATGGGCAGGACCGCGAAGGCGGCTGCGTCGACCGGCGTGCCGTCGGGGCGCAGCAGGCGCACCACGCCGCCCGCGTCGTTCAAGACCACGCCCGTCGTCCGGCGGTAGAGCGCCATAAACGCACCCGGCTGGATCACCGAGGTTCCCTGCGGGAAGACGTACGCGCTCGTTTCCTCACCACTGTCCAGCCGCCAGCCCCCCAGATCGACCGCGATGGGGCCGGCGTTGTGGATCTCGACCCACTCGTCCGTCTCGTCGGCGGTGCGGTTCCCGTCCCAGTCCACCTGGCCCGGGCGAGGCAGAATCTCGCTGACGTAGACCGGCGCGAGGGTGGTGGGGTTTACGGTCACCGTCACCAGCGCGATGTCGCTGCCACCTTTACCGTCGCCGACCGTGTAGCTGAACGTGTCGACGCCGTCGAAGTCCGCCGGCGGCGTGTAAGCGCACAGGCCCGTGCTGGCGCAGATCACTGCGCCGCCCTGGCTGCTCGTCGCGTCGTAGTCGATGATGGCGATGGGGTCGCCGTCGGGGTCCGTGTCGTTCGCCAGCACGTTGAGCGTAACCTGCATGCCCTGAGTCGTGGTCAGGACGTCGTCCTGGGCCACGGGTGGCCGGTTGGGCAGCGGCGTCGACGTCGGTGTGGGCGACGCGGTGGGTGTGGGCGACGCGGTGGGTGTGGGCGACGCGGTGGGCGTGGGCGACGCGGTGGGTGTGGGCGACGCGGTGGGTGTGGGTGACGCGGTGGGCGTGGGGTAATCCCCCACCCGCCGCCACCACACCTTGATCCGTGCCTCGCCGGTGCGCTCGTAGTATTCCACCACCACCTGGTGTTGTCCGCGCAGGGCAAGGTCGACGGTGTAGACGATGTCGGCGTTGCTGTCGTGCCACTCGTTCAGGATGCGGGTGCCGTCGATGTAGACGCGCACGCCGTCGTCGGACCAGGCGTGGAAGCGGTAGGTGCCCGCGTCGAAGGTCACCTGGCGCGTCCAGCGGGCAGAGAAGTTGTCGGCGGGCAGGCCGGTGGCGGGGGCGTTGCTGCCCCAGTCGAAGTCGATGGCAGTATCGTTGCGCAACAGGGCCGGCGTGCCTGAGAAGTCACGGTTCGACCAATACTCGCCCCGCCAGTCACTGAAGGTGGGGGAGGTGAGGCGTTCCCACCAGACGCGCACGCGGGCTTCGCCGGTGCGTTCGTAGTATTCGACCTTCAGTTGGTGCGTGCCGCGCACCAGAGAGACGTCGGCGGTCAGTTCGCGCAGGCTGCCGTCGCGCCAGCTATCGATCACCAGTTGGTCGTCGACCCACAGCCGCGCGCCGTCGTCGACGAGGATGTGGAAGCGGTAGACGGCCCCTTCGAAGTCGGCATTGCGCGTCCAGCGGGCGGCGAAGTTGTCGGCGGGCAGGCCGGCGGCGGGGGCGTTGCGGCCCCAGTCGAAGTCGATGGCCTGATCGTTGCGCACCAGGAACGGATTGCCCTGGAGGTCACGGGTGGGCCAGTATTCGCCCTTCCAGTCGGGGTAGGAGGAGAGCTTCTCCCACCAGACGCGCACGCGGGCTTGCCCGCCGTTCTCATAGTATTCGATGCGGAAGGCGTGGTTGCCCGCGCCGAGCGTGCGCTCGGCGGTGTAGGTGACGCCGGCGGCGTCGTGCCACTGGTCGATAATCAACACGTTGTCGACCCAGACGCGGATGCCGTCGTCGGCGGTGGCGTAGAAGCGGTAGGTGCCGCTTTGGAGCGTGCGGGCGGTGGACCAGCGCGCCGAGAAGCGGTCGGCGGGCAGGCCGGTGGCGGGGGCGTTGCTGCCCCAGTTGAAGTCGACGGCGGTGTCGTTGCGCGTCAGGCGCGGGTCGCCGGACAAGGTGGCGTTGCCGAAGTATTCGCCGCGCCAAGCGGTGGCCGTCGGCGTGGGGGTGGGGGACGCCCCGACGACGATGCGTGCCCAGAGCACGGCGTCGGCGTTGGCGCTGGAGCCGAAGAGGACGCCGTCCGCGTTTTGTAGCCGCCAGGTGCTCTGGTAAGTGCCCGCGCTGGTCGGGGCAACCAGGCTGATCGAGAGGTCGACCGTGTCGCCGGGCAGGATGGCGCGGGGCATGGCGACCGAGAGCGGGCCGCCCAGGCGGCTGTCGCGGGCGAAGACCAGGGCGTAGCCGGTGCTCCAGGTGCAGGTGCCGGTGTTGCGCACGCGCCAGGTTTTGACGAAGGACTGGCCCGGCGAGACGTGCGTGCTGTCTGGGAAGGTCACGTCGCGGACGAAGGTGTACGCGTCGGTGCAGCCTGTGGGCGAGGGCGTGGCGGTGGGCGTGGCGGTCGAGGGAGTGCCCGTGGCGGTGGGGGTCGGCGTGGGGGCGGTGCCGGGTTGAAGGACGCTGACGATGGCGAAGGCTTCGTCGCCCGTGACGAGGCAGGCGGCGGTGACGATGATGCTGCGCGGCAGGCCGCTCCAGCGCTCGGCGGGTGGCAGGGCGAAGGTGGCGGTGAACGTGCCGTCCGGAGCGACCGTAGCGCCGACGAGCATCGTCGGCTCGTCGGGGGTTGGCAGTGCGCCTTCGAGTGAGAGGAAGACCAGCGCGCCGGGCTGCCAGCCCTGGCCCGTGGCGGTGATTGCGGTTCCGGGCGCGCCCTGGTCGGGCGAGAGTTGAAGCGTTGGCGACGGGGCGGGCGTCGGCGTGGCCTGCTGGAAGGGGAACAGGTTCAGCGCGCGGGCAAGCGCCACGCCGGCGACTGCGAGCACTCCGATCATCACCACAGTAACGAATAGCATGACCGGCAGCGCCCACCGCGGCGTTGTGGCTCCGGGCCTAGACAGACGTGGCGTTTGAACTGAGCGTGCCATTTTTCATCCTCCTTACTTGCCGGGGAGCTTGATCGCCCCCCCTACTTACTATGACGTCTGCATCTGGCGGCTTGTTCCTTGGGAAGCGACTACTGTGATCAGGGCGCGATACAATCGCGCCCTGACTCGTGTTCTTGTACTACTGATCGAACGTAAAGGTGCTGAGAATCTGCGGCACCAGTGCGGCCACGTCCTCGTTGCCGGCGACGCGGGCGGGGAAGCCGTTCAGGTAATCGACCACGGTGATGCGCAGGTCGGGGGTGGTGGGATGCTGGATCATGTAGCGGATGACCTGGAAATCGCCGGGATCGTCCTTCTCCACGATCACCGGCAGGCCGTTGATCTCGGTCTCCTCGACGATAGAGGTTTCGTAGTACATGCGGCGGTATTCTTCCAGGCTGCCGACGCTCACTTCGACGTTGAAGGGGGCGACGAGGGCGGGGGCGTTAGGGTCGGGTGGGCCGCTCCGGGCTGCCATCTCGTCGGCCAGGGCCTGGGGCATGAACTGGACGATGCGTACCACCGGCGCGCTCAACTCGGGCATCGTGATGTCCAACTCAATGGTGGTCCAATCCGCCGGATAGCTGATCTGGTAGCCGTAGGTGGTGTCGTGGAAGATCTGCCAGCCGTCGCGGACGGGGGCGGGTTGGCCTGCTTGAACCGGCACGTCGGCCAGCGGGGCTTCCTCGCAAGTGACGCCGTCGATGCGCCAGGCGTCGTCGACCAGGCGCAAGGCGACGGTGAAGGCGTGGCCCTCGAAGCTGGTTTCGACGCGCAGGCTGGCTGTGCTGGCGCTGCGCGTGGCCTGCCCGATGGTGAAGCTTTCAGGGACGTCTTGGGCGCAGAGGAAGGGGTCGTAGCTGCCCTGTTCGGGGGAAGCGAGGTGTTGGTCGACCTGTTGGATGAACGATTCGGTGAGGTGTGTGCTGGAGCGGTAAGCGCCGGTGGAGAGCGGGCCGGTGCGCGTTTGGGACGCTTCGTCGTAGGCGCTGGCGGCGAGGTACCAGTCGTAGAAGAGCCGGACCGTCTGCTCGGGCGGGGCGAGCGTGGCGGGTTCTGTCGCCGACGGGAGAGCAGGGGCGGTGCAGGGGATGCTGTCGATGCGCCACTCGCTGCCTGCGCGTTGCAGTTCGACGGTCATGTCGGTGGTGGCTTCGTACTCGGTGCCGGCGTTCCAGATGTAGTGGACGACCACGGAGGCGCGGTCTCCGCTGATCGTTGCGGGGTCCAGGGTGAAGCTCTGCGGGATGTCTTGAGCGCAGAGGAAGGGATCGTACGCGCCGTACTCGAAAGAGGCGATGGTTTCAGCTGCTTCCTGGACGAGATCGGCGCTCAGGTAGGGGCTGTCCCGGTAAGCGCCGTCGGAGAGGGGGTTGCCGGGGTAACCGATGTACCAGCGGTAGAAGCTCTCCACGGTCTCTTCTGGGCCCATCGAATCGGTTTGGGGGAACAGCGGGGTGGCTCCGCACCCGCTGAGCAGGAATGCGAGGACGGCGAATAGCGTTATGATGAACGACAGGTTGATTTTCATTTTGAACCTCCTGATTGGGTTGGTGATGTTATCATTATAAACGAACCGGCGCACCTGCGCATCGGCCAAGCGGATGGTTTGTGACCTGTCCAGAAGGGGGGGCGTGTGTCGAAGGTTGCCGGGAGGCGTGCTTCGTGTTATAATGCGCGCGTGGTCGACAGCACCTTGGGGCGGCCCGCCGGCCGTGCGGATGTGGAGTGGATGCGGGAGGCGCTGGCGGAGGCGCGCCAGGCCCCGGCGCACGGCGACGTGCCGGTGGGGGCTGTGGCCGTCGCGGGGGGGCTGGTCGTCGGGCGCGGGCACAACCGGCGCGAAGTCGACCGCGATCCCACTGCCCACGCGGAGATGATCGCCCTGCGCCAGGCGGCGCAGGTGTTGGGCGGGTGGCGGTTGAGGGACGTGACGCTCTACTGCACGCTGGAACCGTGCCCGATGTGTGCCGGGGCGCTGGTGCAGGCGCAGGTGGGCCGGCTGGTGTATGGGGCCGACGACGCGAAGGCGGGCGCGGCCGGTTCGGTGGTCGAATTGCTGCGCGACCCACGCTTCAACTACCGGGTGCCGGTGACGCGGGGCGTGCTGGCGGCAGAGGCGCAGGCGCTGTTGGGTGAATTCTTCGCCGCGCTGCGCGAGCGTAGGATAGACGAATAATCGGGAGGGGTGCCGGAGCGGCCGATCGGGGCGGTCTCGAAAACCGTTGTAGCTCTTGAGTTACCGTGGGTTCGAATCCCACCCCCTCCGCTAGAACGGGCAGGTCATCGACCTGCCCGTTTTTCATGGTGCATTTGCTCCCTGGGGCAGTCAATGATGTTTTAGCCACGAATTGACACGAATATTTGACCTTTTTCGGGGATGGTTCATTTCCCGGCCGAATTAGATTTACACTTTGTTTTCCGATCTGTCATTCTGAGCGAGCCGCCGCAGGCGGCGAAGCGAAGAATCTGCCCCCGCAGTGTCAAAAGGGCGGTTTTTTGGCCG
>JAFGOJ010000373.1 GCA_016926575.1 Anaerolineae bacterium
ACTGCGCGCCGCCGCCGAAGCCGAGGCCGAGCTGCGCGTGGCCGAGATCACCGGCCGCGCCCCACAGCGCCCGCCCGCGCCCGAACCTGAACCGGAAATCGAGCTCGAACTGCCCTCCCTGTTCGAGGAAACGGTCGCGCCGGAGCCCGAACCGGAACTGGAGCTGGAGCTGCCCGCGCTGTTCGAAGAGGAGGAAGAGGAAGGCGCGCTGCCGCCCTGGCTGGTCAGCGCTGCACCGGAAGCGGAGGAACCGGCAGTCGCAGCCACAGACCTGCCGCCGTGGTTGGTCGGTTCTGAGTTGGAAAGCGCCGAACCAGAGATGGAAACGGCCGATTTCGATCTGGAATTCGCCGACTTGCTCGGCGAAGGCGAAATCCTGGCCGAATTGGCGGGGGTGCTGCAAGGCCACGAGGAATTGATCGGAGACAATCTCGAGGATACCCTCGCGGCGCTCCGGGCACACGGCCTTTTGGAAGACGAGGACCTCTCCGAATGGATGGGGACGTTGGAGATTGCCGAAGCGGAAGAGGAAGTGGCGGCACAAGCCGATCCCTTCGCGGCGCTGGACGGAATGTTCTTCGACGAGTTGACGCCCATCGCCGAAGTGGAGCCCGCCGAGGATGTGGACACCTGGCTGTCTGAATTCGAGCTGCTGACGGCTGCCGACGAAGCTACACCGACGCCCGAAACGGTCGGCGCGGAACCGGAGATGGCCGCCGCGCCGCTTGCGGCCGTCGACGTCGAAGAGCCGGCCGAGATACTCCCTGCGGACGGCGTCGAAGAGCCGGTTGAGGCGCTTCTCGAAGAAGAAGTCGAGGAGCCGGTGTCCATCGAAGCGCTGCTGGAAGACTCGGAGGAGTACTTCGGTTGGACCGCAATCGACGAGGGGATCACGTTCGACGACACGCTCGACGCTATGACAGCCGAAGCGCGGCCTCTGGAGACCGGGTTCGGCTGGGTTGGGCTCGAAGAAGAGGCCATGCTGGTGGAAGAGGAACCGGAGGAGGAGCCCGTCTTGGACGTGGAAAGCTTCTCTATCGCTGACGACGGGTTTGGCTGGATGGCCTTCGAACCTGCAGCCGAGGCCGAGGAGAAGCCGGCCGTCAAGCCAGAAGCGCCCACGCCGGCAGAAAAGCGCGCAGAACCGCTGAGCCTCTCCGCAGCCGCGGCGGCAATCGCTGCCCCGCGCGCCAAGGCTGCGCCGGCAGTGGCCCCGGCCGTCGCAGAAGCACCGCCTACCCCGGTGGTACGGGAGCTCACCCCCGAAGAGTTGGAGCACCTGGACGCGCTGCGCGCACAAGTGCGCGAAGAGCCGCGCGACTTCGACACCTGGTTGACATTGGCACGCGAGCTGTGGCAGGTCGAAATCTACGACGAAGCACTCGACGCATACTCCGAGCTGCTCAACGCGGGACAATTGGTCGAAAACGTCGTGGACGACATGGAAACGCACTGTTCGAACAATGCCTGTCGACCCAACATGCTGCGCGTACTGGGAGACGCTTACATGCGCGTGGGACGAACCGAAGACGCGCTGCACGCCTATCAGGACGCGTTGAGGCGGCTGTGAGCCGTCGTTTCCTGCGCTGAACACTGGGCGGGGGGCACCCCCGCCCATTTCTTTGAAAGGAGTCACAAAAAAAGAATGGAACGTACACTGATCATCGTCAAACCCGACGGCGTGCAACGTGGGCTGATCGGCGAAATCATCACCCGTTTCGAGCGTCGCGGCATGCGCATTGCGGCGCTCAAGATGATCCAGATCACGCCGGAATTGGCCGAACGCCATTACGCAGTCCACAAAGGGAAGCCTTTCTACCCGGGGTTGATCAACTACATCACGTCGGGGCCGGTCGTCGTGATGGTACTCGAAGGAAACGGCGCGATCGAGGTCGCGCGGCAGACTATGGGAGCGACGCGGCCGGCCGAGGCGGCCCCCGGCACGATTCGCGCCGATTTCGGGCTCGAGGTGGGGCGCAACCTGGTACACGGCTCCGACGGCCCAGAGACGGCGGCTGTCGAAGTCGCACTGTTCTTCACCGAGGCGGAGCTTCTGTCCTACTCCCGCGACACCGACCGCTGGATTTTCGAGTAGAACGTGGCCCTACGGGCCACAACCATCAACGAAAACTGCAGCGTTTCGCCCTGACCCCGCCCCCAGGCGGCGGGCGGGGGAGAGGTGAGGGCGGCGTGCTTATTTTCGCAAGAGTTCGCGCTACCCTCAGGAGGCACAATGTTGAGTGAAAGCGCTGTGCTACAGGAGCGTTATCGCGTCGTCGCGCCGTTGCGACAGGGCGGAATGGGCGCGGTCTACCAGGCGTGGGACACGCGGCTGGGCATCCCGGTGGCGCTCAAGGAGATGCTGCCCCAACCCGGCCTTGACGCGGACACACTCGACCAACTGCGACAACAGTTCCAAGAGGAAGCGAAGACCCTGGCCCGCCTGAACCATCCACACCTGGTGCGGGTGATCGACTATTTCCAGGAGGCCGGAAACGCCTACCTGGTGATGGATTTCATCGCCGGGGAAGGGCTGGACGAGCGGATCGCCCGCGATGGCGCGCTGCCGGAGAGCGCAGTGCTGGAGTGGGGCCAACAGTTGTTGGACGCGCTGGCGTACTGCCACGATCAGGGCATCATCCACCGGGACGTCAAGCCGCAGAACGTGATTCTCCGCCCCGACGGGCGGGCGGTGCTGGTCGATTTCGGATTGCTGAAGCTGTGGGACCCCGGCGATCCGCGCACGAAGACGGCTATGCGCGGCATGGGCACGCCGGAGTACGCCCCGCCGGAACAGTATGACATCGGCGGCAGCCACACCGACCCACGCACCGACGTGTACAGCCTGGGCGCGACGCTCTACCACGCACTGACCGGCCAGGCTCCACCGACGGCCACGCAGCGCATCGCCGGGGTGAGCGATTTCCACACCCCACGGCAGCTCAATCCGGTCGTCTCCCCCACCACGGAAGTGGCGCTGCTGAAGGCGCTGGCATTGAAAGTGAACGAGCGCTTCGAAACGGCCCGCCAGATGGCGGCGGCGCTGGCTCCTGCACCGCCACAAGCTATGGCACCGCTCGCGCAACCGACACGGGTACTACCGGAGACGCAGGCCGCCGCAGAACCGCGCACAGGCGTGCCGCGCTGGGTGTGGGTAGCGGCCGGCCTGCTTGGAGTGGGGATAGTGATCGTCGCGCTGCTCGCGGCAACAGGGACGTTCGGTGGCGGCGGGAGTGATCAGCCGGTGGTCTATGCGACAGAAGCCCCCGCAACAACCGAGGTGCGCGTTGAGCCGACGACAGCACCCGAGTCGACGCCCCGGCCACCCGAACCGACGCCCGTTCCGCAACCCGCCTTCGAGGTCGTGCCCACAGCACCTTCTCCCTATGAGGGGCTGAACGCCCTGGGATATTTGGGGTTCAACGCATCCCGCCCCCCCTTCGACGATGTGCGCGTACGGCGGGCCTTCGCCGCAGCTACCGACCGCGAGGCGTTGGCCGCCATCAGCCGCGAGGCCTTCCCCGCAGTCGAATTCTACCCGGCCACCACGATGAGTTCGCCGGACGTGATCGGCGCGAACCTGTACAGGCGGATCGGGCAGCCCTTCGAGCCCGACCTGGCGCGCGAGCTGCTGGCAGCCGCCGGTTACCCCAACGGCGCGGGATTCCCCCCCATCGACCTGTGGTTCTCTCAGACCGGGAATGGCTCCAACGAGGCACGCGCCGAGTTCCTGCGCACTCAGTGGGGCGACATCCTGGGCGTCGAGGTCATTGTACACATCGAACCCAGAGAGGTTCACACCGAAGTCGTGCTCAACGACCCACCCCACATCTGGTACATGGGCTGGCTCGTCGATTACGTCGACCCTCAGAGCGTGCTCCACGACGCGATTTGCGGCGGGTACAATCCCGATTTCTATACGCAAGAGACGCACACTGCCATCATCGAGGCCATCATCGGCGCACCCAACGATGCCGAACGGCGGGAGCACATCGCCGAGTACAGCGCTCAAGCCTGCACCTATTGGGCGCCCACCCGGTTCAGGTGGCGCAACCCCGAATACGACGCGCTGCTCGAAGCGGCACTGTTAGAACCCGATGCAAACGTGCGGCGGGCCACCTACATCGAGGCGGAGCAGATTCTGTGCGGGGTCGACGTGGCGGTGATTCCGCTGTATCATTACCATCTGGAGTGATGCGAAATCTGGATGTTGGGAGAATACCGCGTGCAGTTGAAATCGATCTGTCACATCGCGTTGATCTGTATCCTGGGTCTTGCAGCGGGATGTACGGTTTCCCTCCCCCTACCCACCCCGACGGCGACGCCCATCCCGCCCACCGACACCCCGGCAGCACCGACCGCCACGCCCACAGAGACGCCGACGCCGCTGCCGCCCACCCCTACCCCGCAACCGGCCGACCTGTTGCTATCGGCAATGACGCTCGAGGAGAAGGTGGGGCAGTTGTTCATGGTCTATTCAACCGGCCCAACCGTCGACGCCGACCTCCAGGCAGCGATTGTGGAGGACCACGTGGGGGGCGTGATCCTCTTCGCACCGAACGTCGAATCCCCGGCCCAGGTCGCCGAACTGATCAACGCGGCGCAGGCGGCCGCCACGACGTCTGGCGCGGGCGTGCCGTTGCTGGTCGCCGTCGACCAGGAGGGTGGACTGATCGCGCGCCTGTGGGAGGAGGGCTTCACCCAATTCCCGGCTCCGATGGCCGTCGGCGCGACGGCTAACCCCGACGACGCGCGCCTGGTGGCCGCGGCGATGGCCCGCGAGCTGCACGCGCTGGGATTCAATATGAACCTGGCCCCCGTGCTCGACGTCAATTCCAACCCGCTCAACCCCGTCATCGGCACGCGCGCCTTCGGCGGCACAGCCGAGCAGGTGATCGAGATGGGGCTGCCGGTGATCGAAACCTACCGCCAGTACGGCATCATCGCCACAGCCAAGCACTTCCCCGGCCACGGCGACACCGACGTCGATTCACACCACGGCCTGCCGGTCGTCAGCCACGACCTTGACCGACTGTGGGCGGTGGAGCTGGCCCCCTTCCAGGCCGCCATCGACGCCGGAGTGGACGTGATCATGACGGCCCACGTGGCGTTCCCGGCGGTCGATCCTTCCGGCACGCCCGCTACGCTCTCTCCGGCCGTGCTCGATGGGCTGCTGCGGCAGCAGATGGGCTTTGAGGGCATCATCGCCACCGACTCGCTGGGGATGGACGCGCTGAGTGCGGTCTACGGCCCGGAGGAGGCCGCGGCGCGGGCGTTCCAGGCCGGGGCGGACCTGTTGATGTTCGGCAAGGATCCCGGACACACGCCCGCCGAGGTGCGCGCGGCCTATGCGCGCGTCCTGGCGATGGTGCGCGGCGGCACGATCTCGATGGAGCGGCTCGACGCCTCGGTGCGGCGCATCCTGCTGCTCAAGCAGCGCTACGGCCTGCTCGACTGGCAGCCGGTCGATCCGATGGCGGCCGAGTTCGAGTGCGGCGCGCCGGAGAACAGCCGGGCGGCCCTCGACGTGGCCCTGGACGGGCTGACGCTGGTGATGAACGACAACACGCTACCCCTCTCACCCGACCAGTCGGTCATGCTGATTGTGCCACAGCGAGCGGAGGGCCTGGCAGACGTGTTGGCGGCACAGTTCCCACATCTGGACGTGGTGGTACTGGGCCTCGACCCGACGCTGGGCCAGGTGGCGGCGACGGTGGCGCGCTCGGTGGCCGCCGACGTGGTGGTGGCCGCTACGTGGGACGCCCATTGGCATCCCGGGCAGGTGAACCTGATCAAAGCGCTGGCAGCGCGCCCGCTGGTGGTAGTGGCGCTCAATAGCCCCTACGACCTGACCGCGTTCCAGGCTGAGGGAGCGACTCCGTCGGCATATCTGTGCGCCTACAGCGACGCCACGCCGTCGATAGAGGCGGTGGCGCAGGTGCTCGCCGGAGAGGCGGAAGCGGGCGGGCACCTACCGGTCGCGTTGGGAGAAACGTATCCCATCGGCTACCGGTGGGAAGCGCCCTGACGCGCCCGTTTACCCCGCCCCAGTCCGGTACTGGCACGTCTCGCGCATCGTGCAGTAGTCACACGTGCTGCCTTCTACGCGCACGTCGGCACCGACGCCGATCACCATCGTGAGCGATTTACGCGGCCTCATCATGTAGGTGGGTGGGGAGAGCGACACCCCCACCTGCTGCGCGTCGAGCAGGGCGAATATCTGCGGCTGCCCCTCTTCGATGGGCCAGCCGACCATCCCCGGGCTGATGGGAATTGTAGCCTGCAAGCCCGCCTCTGCCGCGCGCATTTCGAAACGCCGGCACGCCAGGTTCGCCAGGGCTTCGACTCCCGCCGAACCGACACCGTCCAGCGCCAGCCCGTCGATGATGTTGGTGGACGAGAGCTCGGCGGCGGCCTGCTCCAGTCGCTCGCCGATGGTGCAGAGCATCACCACGACCGTGTCTGCGGCGGCCAGGTGCTGAGCCACCAACTCTCCTTGCAACACACCCCCATCAACGAGGTTCAGCCGTTGGTGCCGCAGCGCCTCGACGCGCATCTCCTGGTACAGCACCTGCGGGTCGAGCAGCGGCACGCCGATCCGCAGGGCCTTTTCGGCCGTCTCCACCAGCTTCGGACTGCGCGCGCGGACCTTCTCCGGATCGGCACCCTGTCCGCGCAGCACCTGGTCGGCGGTCAACGTCAAATCAAAATCTGTCAACAACGGCATCTTTGCAGCCTCCTTGGTCTGTTCACGCTCCTATTTTACCCGCAAAGTCCATTTTGGGGTAACTACTTCGAAAATAGCCCAAGGTTTTGTAGGGCGGGTTTCAAACCCGCCGCCCTCGGTTAACAATGCCTTGCAGGGGCTCCGCCC
>JAFGOJ010000374.1 GCA_016926575.1 Anaerolineae bacterium
GCGTTGTTTGCGCACGGTGTACACGTCTTCGGGCACCATCCCAAGGACGGCGCGCCGCAGGGTATTTTCTGTGCCAATGGGCAGTGCGCACAGTGTCTGGTTATCGCCGACGGGTTGCCGGTCAAGGCGTGCATGACCCCGGTGACGCCCGGTATGCACGTCGAGCCGCTGGACGGCAAGCCGGTGCTGCCGCAGGTCTCCGCCGCGCCGGGGATGGAGGAAATCCCGGTGATCGAGGTCGAGTGCCTGATCATCGGTGCGGGGCCGGCGGGGCTCTCTGCGGCGATTGAACTGGGGAAAGCCGGTGTGCGCACGCTGATCGTCGACGACAAGCACCGCTTGGGGGGCAAACTGGTGCTTCAGACGCACAAGTTCTTCGGCTCGGTCGATGCGTGTTATGCCGGGACGCGCGGCACCGACATCGCCGTCAAGTTGGAAGAAGATGTGTTCCGCTACGAAAACGTCCATGTATGGCTGAACACGACGGCCGTGTCGGTCTTTTCCGACCGGAAAGTGGGCGTCCTGCGCGAGGGGCACTACGTCGTCGTCCAGCCGCACGTGCTGCTGGTGGCGACCGGCGCGCGGGAGAAGTCGCTGGTCTTCAAGGGCAACACCCTTCCCGGCGTCTATGGCGCGGGCGCGTTCCAGACCGTGGTCAACCGCGACCTGATCCGGCCCACCGAACGGCTGTTCGTTGTCGGAGGCGGGAACGTGGGGCTGATCGCCGGCTATCACGCGCTCCAGGCCGGCGTCCAGGTCGTGGGCCTGTGCGAGGCGCTGCCCGAGTGTTCCGGCTACAAGGTTCACAAGGACAAGCTGGCGCGCCTGGGCGTGCCCATCTACACATCCCACTCGGTTCTCAGTGCCGACGGCGAGAACGAAGTCGAATCGGTCACCATCGCCGAAATCGACGCCAATTGGCAGCCGATCCCCGGCACAGAGAAGAGCTTCGCCTGCGACACGGTCCTCGTCGCGGTGGGCTTGGATCCGGTAGACGAGTTCGTCTACAAGGCGAAGGAGTTCGGCCTGCCGGTGTATTCCGCAGGAGACGCGGAGGAGATTGCCGAGGCATCGGCAGCGATGTTCACGGGCCGGATTCGCGGCCTGGAGATCGCCAAGTCGTTGGGGCGAGACGTGGGCGAGGTGCCGCCGGAGTGGCATCGCACCGCCGAGATCCTCAAATCGCGGCCCGGTGCGGTGGTGACCGAAGACATTCCGGAGAAAGAAGAGGGTGTCATGCCGGTGCTGCATTGCGCTCAGGAAATCCCTTGCAATCCCTGCACCTCCGTTTGCTCGCAGGGATGCATTCTCATCGAGGGCGAGGACATCCGCGGTTTGCCGGAGTACGTCGGCGCGTGCATTGGCTGCGAGCAGTGCGTGGCGATCTGCCCAGGGCTGGCGATCACACTGGTCGATTACCGCAAGGCGGACGACGACGCTGCGATTGTCACTATTCCCTACGAGTTTCCCGCCGACACGATCCACGAGGGCGACGTGGTGACGGTACTCGACACGGAGGGTGCGGTGTTGGGCAACGTCGAGGTGGTGAAGGTACGCTCCCCCAAGTTCGCCGACCGGGCGCTACTGGTGCGCGTGCGCGCGCCGCGCGAGATCGCGCGGCAAATCGCCGGCATCCGTCAGCAGGAGCCTTGGGCCGGCGAGGCGTTGGAAGCCCCGGTGCAGCGCCTCACCGACGATGCCGTCGTCTGCCGCTGCGAGCGCGTGACCGCCGGTGAGATTCGAGCGCTGATTCGTTCCGGCATCCGCGACATGAACCACATCAAAGCGGTGACGCGGGCAGGGATGGGAGCCTGCGGCGGGAAGACGTGTACCAAGCTGATCGAGCGGCTGTTCCGCGAGGAGGGCGTGCCGTTGGTGCAGGTGACCGAGTTCACCCGGCGGCCGTTGTTCGTCGAGGTGCCGTTGGGCGCATTCGCCGGCGTCGGCGAGCGCCCGGCCGACGCGATGCCGGCTGCGCACGCCACGGACGTCCACGAAGGCGGGATGTAAGGAGGAAGGCCATGACCACGAAAGTGTACGACGCCATCATCATCGGTGCGGGGAGCGTTGGGTTGCCGACCGCTTTCTACATGGCCAAGGCCGGGCTGAAGCCACTGGTCATTGACCAGTTCGCCAGCCCCGGCCAGGGCTCCAACAAGGCCGCCATCGGCGGCATTCGGGCTACGCACTCGGCGCCTTCCAAAATCCAGCTCTGCCTCAAGTCGATCGAGACCTTTTCGACCTGGCAAGAGACCTATGGAGACGACATCGAGTGGTATCAAGGCGGGTACTCGTTCGTTGCTTATCGCGAACGTGAGGAACGCGTGCTCAAGGACCTGCTGAAGGTGCAGCAGGCATACGGGCTGGACATCCGCTGGTTGGACAAAGAGGCTCTGCTAGAGGTGATCCCCGACCTGAATCGGGAGGACCTGGTGGGCGGGACCTATTCTCCCGGAGACGGGTCGGCTTCGCCGCTGCTTTCGGCGCACGCGTTTTACGTTCGCGCCAAGGAGCGTGGGGCCGAGTTCCTCTTCCGCGAGCGCGTCACGGGCATCATCCGCCGGCGCGGGCGCGTTGTTGGCGTGCGCACCGACAAGGGCGGCTATGCCACTCAGGTGGTGATCAACGCCGCCGGTCCCTGGGCGCGCGGCGTGGCGCAGATGGGGGGCCTCGACGTGCCCGTGGTGCCCGACAGCCACGAGGCGGGCATTACCGAACCGGTGGCGCGGTTCCTGGAACCGATGGTTGTCGATATCCGCCCCGCGGCGGGATCGAAAAACTATTACTTCTACCAGCATAAGCCGGGACCGATTGTCTTCTGCATCACACCGGAACCGCCGCTTGTCGGCACCGACCGGCGCGAGACGTCGGTCTTTCTGCCGATGATCGCCCGGCGCATGGTCGATCTGATGCCGAAGCTGTCGAACATCAAAGTGCGCCGCACATGGCGCGGCCTCTACCCGATGACGCCCGATGGGTTCCCCATCGTGGGGCGCGCACGCGAGTTCGAGGGGTACGTCTACGCTGTAGGAATGTGTGGGCAGGGCTATATGCTGGGGCCGGGCATCGGCGCGTTGCTGACCGCTCTGGTGACGGACACTCTCACGCCCGACGATCAAGCGATACTGAAAGAACTGAACCCCTACCGTGAGTTCGGCGGCGAAGAGCGCTTGAAATAGGCAGGTGGAAAAGAAATCACCTTCCGGGCTGGGGATACTCGTGGTCCTCGCGCTCGTGTTGCTGGCAAGCGTGCCTTTTCTAGCCCGCCCCGGCCTGCCGCGCGACACCGACGCAGAATTGCACGTCTTTCGCACGGCGCAAGTGCGAGCGTGTTGGGAGCAGGGCGTGTTTTACCCGCGCTGGGCGCCTGACTTCTACTACGGGTACGGGTACCCTATCTTCAACTATTATGCGCCGCTAACGTATCACATCGGCAGCGCGCTGTCGTTCGTGCCGGGACTGGACGTGGTGGCGGCAGTGAAGAGCGTCTTCGTCCTGGGGCTGTTGCTGGGCGGGATGGGGAGCTACCTGGTCGCACGCGACCTGTCCGGCGCGGCGGCGGGCATCGTGGCAGCGGCAGTGTTCCTCTTCTCGCCCTACGTGCTGTTCATCGACCCGCACGCGCGGGGCGACCTGGCCGAGCACTTCGCGCTGGGCCTGCTGCCGATGGCGGTGTTCTTCCAGCGCCGACTGGTCGAGCGGGGTGGGCGTGCCCACTTGCTGGGGTTTTCAATATGCATTGCTTGCCTTCCTCTTAGTCACAACTTGCTCGGCGTGGTCGGGTTGGGCGTGTTGCTGGCGGCGTTCGTCTGGCAGGTGACGGTGGAGGGCCGCCGGGACGGGGTGGGGCGGGGGGCGTTGGGGTTCGCCATCGCCGGAGCGTTGAGCGCTTTCTTCTGGCTGCCGCTGCTTCTCGAACTGAACGCGGTCAAATTGACCGTAGTCGGGCCGGGTCACTTCGACTTTCGCAACCATTTCGTCACGTTGGCCGAGCTGCTCGCGCCGTCGCGACGGATCGATATGGGGGCGATGGCTCCGAACTTCCACCATAACGTGGGGCTGGCGGCCTGGGGACTCGCCCTTGCCGGCGCGGCCGTCTTGCTGCGGCGGGACCTGCCTGCGCGCTGGGCGTTACTCTTCTTCGTGGCGGCCTCGGCGGGTCTGCTCTTCTTGATGACGCCGGCTTCGCGCTTCGTCTGGGAGCGGGTGCCGGGACTGGAGTACCTCCAGTTTCCATGGCGGCTGCTGGGAACGGCGGCCTTTACCCTGGCGGTGCTGGCAGGAGCGGCGGTGCATCACTTGCCCGGGGGGGGCTGGCGTCCGGCCTGGCTGGCAGGGACCGTCTTGGCGGTGCTGCTGCTGGCTCTACCGACCACGTTTGCCTATCCTTGGGAGCCTGACTTCGGCGATACGTCGCCGGCGGGGATCGTCGCTTTCGAACTGGAGGGGAAAGTGGTCGGCACCACGTCTACCGGGGATTTTCTACCCCGCACGGTCGACATGCCGCCGCAGCCACTGCCCAGCCTGGTCGAATCCTACCTGGGGCCGGGACCGGTCGACAAGGTCAATCGCGCCACGCTACCCGACGGAACAGACGTGCGCATACTGGAACACGGCCCGACGCACGATCGCTTTGCCACGTCTTCGCAGCGGAACTTTTACCTGCGTATCTACACGCTGCTCTTCCCGGGTTGGCACGCCTACGTCGATGGCGAGGTGGTGGCGCTGGAAGTGGGGCGACCCGAGGGCTCGTTCTATTTTCCCGTGCCGGCAGGCGACCACGACGTCTTGGTGCGGTTCGAGGACACTGCGCCGCGTCGCGCCGGGTGGTGGATCGCCGCGGGGGGAGCTTTGGTGTTGGGGCTGGCGTTGGCCTTCGTGCGTGCGCCGGTGAGGGAAGCAGCGCCGGAGCCGGCGCGACGCATCGACGTGCCGGTGGTGGTGTGGGTCGGCGGTGCGCTCGTTTTGTTCGCGCTCTTCAGGTACACCTGGGTCGAGTCGCAGGCGGCGTGGTTTCGACACCATTCTGCGCCCGGAGAGGCGGCGGCCGCCCGGTACCAACAGCGCGCCGTGTTGGGCGGGCAGATCGAGCTGCTGGGCTTTGACCTGCCGCAGCGTCGGGTGAGGCCGGGCGAGGCGTTCGAGATAACCCTGTACTGGCGGGCGTTGGGATCGCTGGAGGTCAACTATCAGTCCTTTGTGCATCTTACTCAGCCGAGCACGATGTCGTGGGGCCAGTCGGATGCGCTCAACCCGGGCGGTTTGCCCACGACGCGCTGGTCGCCTGACCGGTACGTGTGGGATGTACACCGGGTGCAGGTGCGCCCGGAGGCGGCGGTGGGGACGTACACCCTCGAGGTGGGGCTGTACACACTGGCCGATGGGCAACGTCTGCCGGTATTGAGCGAGGACGGCGCGCCAAGCGGCGCGACGACGGTCGTGCTCGACGTGCCGGTCGAGGTGCTACCGAGGGGATGGCCGAGTTGGGAGGTGCAGAGATGAGAAGAGAGATGGGGAAGCGGGAACGGTTAGAGGCAGCGATTGCCGGCGCACCGGTCGACCGCCCGCCAATTGCGCTGTGGCGTCACTGGCCGGTGGACGATTGCACGTCGAAAGGTTTGGCAGAGAGCACCGTGTTGTTTCAAGAGACCTTCGATTATGACATCGCCAAAGTGTCGCCGCCCAGTTCGTTTTGCATTCAGGATTGGGGTGTTCGAGACGAGTGGCGGGGAAACGTGGAGGGCACGCGCGACTACACCCGGCGAGCCATTCGCCGACCGGAGGATTGGCACGCTTTGCCGGTGCTAGACCCGCGCGCCGGTCGCTTAGGTGACCAGTTGGCCTGCCTGCAACTGCTCAAAGCCGCCTTTGGGAAGCGGGTTCCGTTCATCCAGACTATCTTCAACCCGTTGTCGCAGGCCAAGAACCTGGTTGGTCCCGACAAGCTGCTGCTCGACGCGCGTCGTCATCCGGAGGCGCTGCGGGCGGGGTTGGAGACCATCACGGAGACGACGATCCGGTTCATCGAGGCGGCGAAGTTGACCGGGATCGCTGGCATTTTCTACGCTGTGCAGCACGCGGCCTACGACCTGATGAGCGAGAACGAGTATCGGGCATTCGGGCGCGCTTATGACTTGCGCGTTCTGGCCGCGGCCGAGGGCTTGTGGCTTAACGTACTCCACCTGCACGGGACGTCGGTCATGTTCGACATGGTGGCGGATTATCCGGTGCAGGTGCTAAATTGGCACGATCGAGACAGCGGTGTCTCGCTCCGAGACGGTCAGGCGGCGTTCGCAGGGGCGGTGTGTGGCGGTCTATCTCGGTGGAAGACGGTAGTGCTTGGAACGCCCGAGGTAGTGCGGGAGGAGGCAGCGGATGCCTTCGCACAGACCGGGGGGCGGCGATTCATCTTGGGGACTGGGTGCGTAGCGCCGGTTGTGTCGCCTGTGGGTAATCTGCTTGCAGCACGCAGAGCCTTTGATTAGGGGGAGCGATGGAAGAGAAAACGGGAAGCCAGATCGTCGATGCGATTCGGCGCAAGGTGGATCGGGAAGGGGCGTTGCATTGCGCGTCGGCCTTCAAGATTGCTGAGGAGGCGGGCGTGATGCCGCTGCGGGTCGGCGAAACGGCCGATACACTGGGCATCAAGCTGAACCGATGCCAGCTTGGCCTGTTTGGGTACGGCCCCAAAGTGGAAGGGCTCCACAAGATTGTGGAGCCTGCCGAGACGGTTGGTGAAGACCTGGCCCAGGCTATACGAGATCGGCTGGAAGACGGAAGGCTGACCTGTAGGGCGGCTTGGGACGTCGCTGCTGCGCTGAGAATCCCTAAAATGGACGTTTCGGCAGCAGCGGAAACCCTGGGGATCAAAATCGTCCGTTGCCAGATCGGGGCGTTTTAATCGCGTCCTATTGGCGGTGTCTTCCGAGCGTACGACTGAGAATGTCGTCCTGTTCGGCCTGTTGCCTGCGAGAGCTTTTGCGCTGGATGGCGCGTTGCTTCTTTGGCTGTTGGCCGGCCTTTTGCTGTGCCATGTGGAACGCGATCGCCATGTGAGTGGGTACGGGCTCCTCTTCGTCGCTGCCGGTTTCGGGCGCGGCCTCGGCCAGGTCGACCATGGTCAAGTCGATGCGCTTCTTGCGGCGGTCGAGCTCTTGGATGCGCACCTCGACCTCGTCGTCGAGGCTGAAGAGTTCGGATGGGTTGCGGACGAAGCGGTGGCCCATTTCACGTACGTGCAGCAGCCCAGGGCGTTCTGCGCCGAAATCGACGAAGACGCCATACCGCTCGATGCGGGTAACGCGGCCGGTATGCGTCTGTCCCTTCTCCAGGTCTTTCCAAGGCAGGTCGGGCGGCTTGAGCATTGTTAGGCCAATGCGCCCGTTGTCGGTATCGACGGAGGTGACCCACACGTTGACGCGGTCGCCTTCTTTGACCACGTCGGAAACCTTCTTGATGCGCTCATCGCTCAATTGGGAGATGTGAATCAGGCCGTCGCGATCCAGGCCGATGTCGACAAACGCGCCGTAGAGTTCGACCTTTTTCACGACGCCTTCCAGGTACATCTTGGGTTGAAGTTGTTCGATAGACGTAACCTTTTGGGGAGCCAGCTCCTCATTCGTGGACGTCACCATACTCGCCTCCTAGCTAAATTGTTATACACGATTGCCAATTATAAGACGCCATCGCAATCCTGTCAAGTCGACTAATTTCGCATAGTGATAATCCGCTCTGAAATGCATAGAGCTTTGCATTGTTTGGGAGATAGAAAACTGACTATGCGAAATGGCGAGGCGCTTGACCTGAGCGGTTGTAAGCGGGGATTACCATTCGGATTGGGGAAACGTACACACCCCGGCATGAATGCCGACGCGCTTGTACATACGCACGTTCGTGAATGCTTCGCCGAGGATGCCGTCGTAGATAGCCCAGCTCCGCCCACGCACGCTCTTCTCCTGCCCGGGCTGCCGGAATGGGGTGGAGCCGTCGAGACGCTGCTGTAGAATGCCCCCCGGTCGAAACTCCTTGTGAATCCACTCCATTTTCCCTTGTCCTATCGCATAAGAAAAACCGTACCGCTCGAACAGGATGGCATTATGATAGGCAAGAGGCTGGACGTGGATCCGGTCGTGGCTCAGCCGCAGGACGAACGTCTCGAAGCCGTCGATCACCTGCCGGGCCAGGCGCGCGCCGTGACGTACTTGCCCGGGGGTCAGCCCGGCCTCCATCGCGCGCACTTCTTCCGTCTGGTTCCGACACAGCGTGCCGAAGTCGGTCGGGTAGCCATCCGGCGTGCGGTCTACGTCGAACCGCTCGGAGTCGGGATTGTTGACTACAAACAGAACCACCTCCAACTGGTTCGTCGGTGTGTCTGCGATTTCCAGCAAAATGACCGGATCGCGTTCCTCCCAGCGACGGCGCAAGGCCAGGACGGCAGAACTCGTGCCTGGCTTGCACACGCACTCGAACAACGGCTGGCCCGAGGGGTCCTTCATCGACAGGGGAATGCCAAACCGGAGCAGGGCAATGTGAGGAATGATCTCACGATAGAACGCCTGACGCTTAGACAAGGGCAGGCCGTTGATCTGGCGAATAGAGACCAACCGTTGGCCATCCACAACCCAGGGCTCGATGGCGTTTCTCATCACTCTTCGCGGAATTCTCGCTTCCAGTCGCGCTGAATTTGACGATCGGCTTCTCGCTGGGCAATAGCCTCGCGCTTGTCGTACTTGCGCTTGCCTCGCGCCAGTGCGATTTCCACCTTGGCCAACCCGCCTCTGAGGTGTACCTGCAACGGCACGATGGTATAGCCGCGCTCTTGTACCTTCCCCATCATGCGGTTGATCTCCTGGCGATGCATCAGCAACTTGCGCGGGCGACGTGGCTCGTGCCCTTCACGGCCCGCCGGGTTGTAGGGCGCAATGTGGACGTTGACCAACCACAGTTCGCCATCACGATACTGCACGTAGCCCTCGCGCAGGCTGACCTGACCGGCGCGGACCGATTTGATTTCCGTGCCGGTCAGAGCGATGCCTGCCTCGTATTGGTCTTCGATGTGATAATCATAGCGCGCCTTGCGGTTCGTCGCCACGACCTTGACGCCACTCACCATATCATTCCCCGTTCAACAGAAAATCGACCGCCCGCTCCAGTTGCGGGTCCTCATCGGCCTCGATGTCCTCGGGAATAGGCACCTCGATGTCGGGCATCAGGCCCTCGCCGTGGATCGCTTCGTCGGCCGGCGTGAACCAGCGCGCCACGGTAACCCGCAGCTCACTCCCGTCGGACAGGCGGTAGGGATACTGCACCGAACCCTTCCCGAACGAGAGTTCTCCGATCAAGACACCCCGCTCGCGCGCCTGGACGGCCCCGGCGACGATCTCTGACGCCGACGCACTGCCGCCGTTGATCAAAACGACCAGCGGGATCGATTCGCCCGCGTCACCGTCTTCGGAGCGGAAAAATTGCTCTTCCTCGGCAGAGCGCTCGATCAACACAACGCCCCCGTCCAGAAAAATGTCGGACACCGACACCGCCTGGTTGAGCCATCCACCGGGATTGTTGCGCAGGTCGAGAATCAACCCGACCGGTTCTTGAGCCAGCAAGGCCTCCAGCGCTTCGAGCGTCTGCGTGTCTGCGGTCGTGCTGAACTCGCGCAAGCGGATATACGCCACGTTCCCCTCCAGCATCTCCGACTCGACCAGGGGAATCTGAAGTTCGGCCCGCGTCACCGTGACATCGAAGGGTTCATCGACCTCCTCCCGTTCGACCAACAACACCACATCCGTGCCCTCTGGGCCGCGGATGAGGGCAATGGCCTCGTAGATGCCGTACCCAACAATCGACTCGCCGTCCACTGCGATAACCACGTCGCCGTCTTGAAGACCGGCGCGCTCCGCCGGTGAGCTCTCGAAAATGCTCGTCAACTCCAGCTTCCCATCGTCACGCAAGGTGACCCACGCGCCGATTCCCTGGAAGCTGCCCGTGGCGTCTTCGTTGATGATCTCGGCGGTCTGCGGTTCAATGAACGACGTGTACTGGTCGTCCAGCGTACCCAACATCCCCCGAATCGCACCATACGTGACCGTCTGCATATCCGGCAGCTCGCCGTAGAAACTCTGCTCGACAATGTGCCAGACCTCCCAGAAAAGATCGAACGTCTCCGTTTCAGGCCCGCCCTCGGGAGGCGTGTAGGGCGTCGGCGAAGGCGCCGGCGTGTCCGTGGCGTCGTCGATGGCGGCCGTAGGGACCGGCGAGGGGAACAAAGCGCTCGTCTCGGCCAACATCGAGGTGCCAAAACCGGCAACGAAAGCGACGATGCCGGTGATCAGTATCAGCGCCAGAACGATGAAAACGCGTACAACTTTTCCTAGACCGTTTTCCATTTTCTACCTCTTTCTCATTCACCTGTTTGCAAATACCGGATGGCGCGCGCGAGTTGCGGATCTTCCAGTTGCTGTTGTTGATCCCACACGACCTCGATATCGGGGCTCAGCCCGTGGGGTTCCACCCGCCGGCGGTTGGGCAGCAGCCAGACGGCAGACGTGACGTGCAGCGATGAGCCATCCGACAGCCCGAAGATAAGCTGCACCGAGCCTTTGCCAAAGGTCGGTGTGCCGATGAGAATGGCGCGCTCGCGCGTTTGAAGCGCCCCCGCCACAATCTCTGCCGCGCTGGCAGTGGATCGATTGACCAACACGACCACCGGCACGTCTACAGCGATGCCGCCGGCGTGGCCGCTGAACGTCGTTTCTTCATCCCGCCGCTCTTCGTAGAGCAAAACGCCGCCGTCGAGGAACAGGTCGGCCGTTTCCAAAGCCGGTGAGACCAGGCCGCCGCCGTTGTCACGCAGATCGAGCACCAGGCGCGTCGCGCCCGCGGACAGCAGCGCCTCGATGGCTGCGGACGTCTCTTCCGCCGTGTTGGACGTGAAACTTTTCACCTGCAGGTAGCCGATGTGCGCATCCTGGTCCAGAATGCGGTACACCACGCTGGGGATGCGAATCTCGCCCAAAGTGACGAGCAGGTCGAACGGCGGGGTGGGGGGGCGAGCGAGCGTGAGGGTCACCTGCGTGCCGACCTCGCCGCGCATCAAGACGGCGATTTCGTCCAGCGAAAGTTGCGCAACAGAAATTGCATCCACGGCGATCAAACGGTCGTGAGGTAGCACACCGGCGGCCTGGGCCGGAGAGTCGTCGTAGGGGAAGAGGAGCACGTTGCCGTCGCCGTCGCGGGAGACATCGACGCCCACGCCGCCATACGCCCCGGCCAGCCGGTCCCGTTCGACCTCGCCGGACTGGGGCTCTAGAAAGATCGTGTACGGATCGCCCAGCAGCTCCAGCGTGCCGCGGATCGCGCCGTAGGTGCGTTGTTGGGGAGACGCGAGATCGCCGTATAAACTGGTGTCCAGCAGTTCCCACGCCTCCCAGAACACACGCATCGGCTGCGCGGCGAGCGCCTCGCGCTGTGCGAGCATCAACCGGTGCGCCCCGACGCCCATAACAAACGGTGCCAGCGCCACAACAATGACAAACAACACAATATATCGTTTCATTTCTTTCAAGGGAGTATTGTAACACGGGAAGGAACAGGAAGCAAGATGCAAGAGGCAGGCCGTATCCTGCTTCCTACCTCTTGCATCTTGACAGCGCCGCCTACCCCTGCTATACTATCTATGATTCGGATAATTAAACTTATGCGAACTATAAATGATCCTACGTTCGATTGAGATTGCTTCGGGCGCTGACGCGCCCTCGCAATGACAAAAGGGCTTAAAGTGAAGGCGAAAGCCCCCCACCCGACGACAGGAGGCAAGATGCAAGAAACGAGCGAATTGACGGTCAGCGCGGCGCTGGCGCTGTTCTTGGAGGACGTCGCGCTGAGCCGCAGCGACAACACCTTCCGTGCCTACGAGCAGGCCGCCCAGCGCTTCAAGGACGCGCTGGCCGATAACGGCCGCCCCCCCACTACCACGCCCGTCTCCGCCCTCTCGGTCGAATGGATGGGCTGGTTCCTCCACTCTCTGCGCGACTACGCCGTCGCCACAGAACAAATGTACGTCACCGCCATCTCCGGCTTCTACGAACACGCCGCCGCCGAGAACTGGGCCGAGGTCAACCTGCCCGCGCTGAAACGCCTGCGCCAGCGCCGCGCCCGCCGCGAGGCGACGCGCCTGCCGCCGTTCCCGCGCCTGGAGATCGAACGCGTGCTCGATACGGTCGATCAGGCCCCGCTCGCCGCCGGCAGTAGCGAGCAAGAAACGTTGCGCGCTCTTCGCGACCGCGCGCTCCTGTTTACGCTGGCGGATACGGGCCTGCGCGTGGCCGAGGCCTGCCGCCTCACGCGCGGCCAGATCGATTGGAACGAGGGCCGCGCGATCGTCCTGGGCAAGGGCAACCGCGAGGCGGTGATCCGCTTCTCGCAGCGCAGCCTGCGCCGCCTGCGCGCCTACCTGGAGGCCCGCGCCGCGCTGGACGGCAGCCAGGGCCGCGCCCTCTCCAGCCTGGCGCTCTTTGCGCGCCACGACCGCGCCGCCGGGCACAAGGTGCTCGCCATCTCCCCGCGCACGGCCGAAAAGATCGTCGCACAGTGGGTCACCGCTGCACTCGGCCCCAACGCCACGGGCACGATCACCCCCCACACCTTCCGCCACTACTTCGTCACCACCGTGCTACGCGCCAGCGGCAACATCCGCCTGGCGCAGGAACTGGCGCGCCACCGCAGCATCACCACCACCGAGCGCTACACCCACCTCAGCGACGACGACCTCGACCAGGGCTACCACGACGTGTTCGATGCGAGTTAGGAATTGCAAGTTGCGAGTTAGGAATTGCGAATTGCGAATCAGGAATGACTCTGTGGTTTTCGCATAGTCCGTTTTGTTTTCCGAGACAATCTACCCCTCTTCTCCCGCGTAACTGCCGCGCTTTATGACTATGCGAAGCGTCGGGTAATCTCCTCATCGCGGTTTGGGGATTGCTTCGGGCGCTAACGCGCCCTCGCAATGACTCGCCGGAGAAAAGGCCGAGCGGTTACCTCGCAACTCCTAATTCGCAACTCCTAATTCGCAA
>JAFGOJ010000375.1 GCA_016926575.1 Anaerolineae bacterium
ACGGCCAGGTTGGGGTTCAGGGGAGGGTTTTGGTCCAGATTGAACAGCTCTGGCCGGGCGCGGATGGCGATGTAGAGCGCGGGGATCCAGATCAGCGAGGCCAGCATGCGCAGCACCTGCTTGCGCGCGTCGGGCGACACGATGAAGTAGAGCACGCTGAAGGGTAGCAGCACGCCCGCGATGATGACGAAGGCTTGCAGGGCGATTTCGAGGGCGCGCGTGCCCGGCTGGAGGCCCCACTCGCCGCCTTCCGCCGGCGCTTCCATCGCGAACGGCTGGGCCGGGCGCAGCTCCAGCGCCGACAGTCCCGTCGCGAGCACCACCGTGGCGGCCACCGCGACGACCACAACTACGAGCGACCAGGCTTTCTTCTGTACGTTCATTCTGTTTATATTACCCTGTACGGTGGGCAAAAGTTCATCCTCAGGCGCGACCGGCGGGTAAGAAGGCCTACCCGCTACTTCGAAAATAGGCCGGGTTCTTGCTCCCGCCGGGTCCGTGACCCGGCGGGAGCGCGGGTCGTGGACCCGCGCCAAGCGGGCGTCACTCTTGTTCCGTCCGGTCTCCTGACCGGGCGGAACGGCGGGTCAGGAAACCCGCAACGACAGGGGGCATTTTCGCCCATCGGTTGCGAGCGTAGCAATCATGTTCTCTGCTTAAAAAATGGTGATCGGTGTCCCGACGCGGCAATCGCTCTGCACGAAGTCGTCCTCTGCCCCGCCAATGGGATGGGTCCAGCGGTAGATCCAACGTGCAGCATCGGACGAGACGTTCAGGCAGCCGTGGCTGCGCGGGACGCCGAAGTCGTTGTGCCAGTACGCGCCGTGGATGGCCGTGCCACTCAGGTCGAAGAAGGTGTTCCATGGCACGCCCGGCAGGTCGAAGAAATCCGCCGGCGCGGGGTCCTCTGGGTTTTCGGGCCGGTTGCTCATGTGGCGCGACACTTGCTTGAGCAGGACGCAGTGCTGCCCGGTGGGTGTGGCCAGGTCGGTGACGGTGCCGTCCTCCGCCACGCTCACGCCGATGCCGGACGCGGTGTACGTGACAAAGACGATTGCGTTGCCCTCGAAGCAGGTCAGCCGTTGTTGGGATAGATCGACCTCGATGCGCTTTTCTCCGGCGAAGGGGTGGATGGGCGCCAGTTCCTCGCGCGTGATGCGGCGGATGTCGCGCGCCAAGGCCCATTGGTGCGTGGGGGGTGGGAGCTCGTCGTAGATTTTGTACCAGGCGTTCCCCTGGTCGTCGAAGGCGATGTCCACCACGTGGTAGGTGTTGCCGTTGTAGAAGCGGTAGGCGTGGGCTGCGCCGGGGTGGGGCGCGTTGCGGGCGTCGGTGTAGGGGGCGCACACCTCGCCCCAGAACCCCCACGTGCCGATGGCAGTGATCGGTTCCTGCGGCGGCCAGACCCACATCGGCTGCACCCAGGCGGAGTGGACGTACCCTTCGAGCGTCTGGTACCACACGTCGTTGTACCGGCTCAGGCCGGGCGCGTGCACTTCACCGATCAGGGCGAACGTGTCGTCCCGGTACCACGCGCCCAGGCGTGCGGCGTCCGAACGGGGTGCCTCGTAGATGGTGACGGTGTGGATGGCGCGCCCCATGCGCACCGGTCCGCCAGCGCGTGGGCGGAAGGGGCGCAGGGTTTCCGGGTCGGGCAGGAAAGCAGCCAGGAGGGCCGTGCCAGAGGCTTTCAAGAACGTTCTGCGGTTGAATGTAGGTGTCATAGCATGTCCATTGGTCGGGATGATTGGATCGTCGGGATTATATCATAAGCCACGAATTCACACGAATTGACATAAAAAGCCAAATCGCAAGCATGACTTGACAAACGTGCGGGCGTCCTGTATACTGAATGAGTGCCCACTCATTAAACTGAGTATTCGCTCATAAAGGAGGATCACGATGGCTGATACGGACCCCATTCGAGAGCAGTTGGCGGCAGCGCGCAGAAACCAGATCCTCGACGCTGCCGCACAGGTTTTCGCAGCCAAAGGGTTCCATCGCGCCACGACGCGCGAGATCGCCCAGGCTGCCGGCGTCTCCGAGGGCACCATCTACAACTACTTCGGCGGCAAGGCCGACCTGCCGGCGGGCATTGTGATGCGCCTGGCCGACCTGGAAAGCCTGGACGCCGAACTGTTGGAAGCCCTGCGTGGAGACGTGCGTGCGTTTTTCGTCGCGATGTTTCGCCACCGCGCCCACCGCATCGAACAGAGCGAGGAGATGCTGCGCGCGATTCTGCCCGAGGTGCTGGTCAACCCCGACCTGCGCGACCGGTTCCGCGCCGATTTCGTGCTGCGCATCGCCACGCTGCTCGAAGAGTACGTGCGGGTGCGCGTCGCGCACGGCGACCTGCGCCCCGTCGACCCGGAACTGGTGACCCGCGGCGTACAAGGCATGTTCGTCGGTCTGCTGGTGCTGCGCATTCTGGGCGACGAGACGCTCATCGAGCGCTGGGACGAGATGCCGGAAGTGTGTGCCACGTTGCTCTTCGATGGCCTCGTGCCGGAGGGGGGAAGGAGGTGACATCGTGTGGTTGCGGCTCTTCGCGCTGATTCGTAAGGAGTTTCTGCACATTTTCCGCGATCCGCGCACGACGGCGGTGATGTTCGCCATGCCCATCATCCAACTGGTGCTTCTGGGTTACGCGGCCACTACAGACATCGAAGACGTGCACGTCGCCGTGCTCGACGGCGACCGCTCGCCGCAGAGCCGGGAACTGGTCGAAGCGTACCGCGTGTCCGGCACGTTCGACATCGCAGCCTACGTCGACTCCGAGCAGCAGATGGCGTACCTGATCGACAGCGGCGCGGTGCGGGCCGGCTTGATCGTGCCGAGCGGTTACGCCGGAGATATCGCCGCCGGGCGGCAGGCCCAGGTGGCGTTCGTCATCGACGGCTCCGATCCCAGCGTCGCCAGCACCGTCTTCTCCGCCGCGCAGTCGGTGGGGCAGTCTCAATCGCTGCGCATCGTCGAGCGCAGGGTGGGCATCGCGTTCGACGCACTGCCCGGGATCCAGGTCAGCCCGCGCGTGTGGTACAACCCGCAGATGCGCAGCGCCAATTTCATGATCCCCGGCATCATGGGAATGGTGCTGTATTTCCTCACGTCGCTTTTCACGGCGATGGCCATCGTGCGTGAGCGCGAGAATGGCACGATCGAGCAACTTATCGTGACGCCGGTCAAGCCCTTGGAAATCGTGGTGGGCAAGCTCGTGCCCTACATCTTCATCGCCTTCTTCGACGTGTTGGAGGTGCTGGCTATCGGCGTGGTGTGGTTCGATGTGCCGGTGCGCGGCAGTGTGGCGCTTCTGTTGGGGCTGTCGGCGCTGTTCTTGCTCACGTCCCTGGGCATCGGCATCTTCATCTCCAGCGTTGCCAGCACGCAGCAAGAAGCGATGCTGCTGGCCTTTTTGCTGCTGCTGCCTTCGATCTTCTTGGGCGGATTCTTTTTCCCCATCGACGCGATGCCAGGCTGGCTGCAAGCCCTGACGTACCTGGTGCCGCTGCGGTACATGTTGGTGGTCATTCGCGGCATCATCCTCAAGGGAGTGGGGCTGCGCGTGCTCTACCACGAGGTTCTGGCGATGGCGGTGTTCGGCGTGGCCATCATGCTGCTGGCGGCGACGCGGTTTCGCAAGAAGCTGGAATGACCGGGGTACTATTGCCTTGCACGGTGTTTCGTGGTATAGTTTTGATTGACTCATCAGTCAATCAAAAAACAGGAGTGTCTATGTCCCCTCGCACGCCGGAGCAATACGCGCGCATTCGCCGGGAGCGCGAGCAGCAGATTCTCGGCGTGGCGCGTCGGCTTTTCGCCCGGCACGGCTTCCACCGCACCAAAGTCTCCGACATCGCCCGCGCGGCGGGGGTCAGCCAGGGCACGATGTACCATTACTTCGCCAGCAAGGACGAGCTGTTCATGGCGATGTTCTCCACCTGGGCCGAGCAGTTGGAACACGCCGTGCGCGGCTTGCCCGAGTCGCCTATGAGCGCGCCCGACACGTTGCGGGTGATGGTGCGCGTGGCCGAGGCGTTCTTCGTGGCCGATGCGGACCTGCTGCCGGTGTTCGTCGAGTTTTGCGCCTACGCGCTGCACAATCCCAAAGCCGCCGCCAGTTTCAACCAGCTTTTCCAGGCGATGCAACGATCGATTGCCCGGATTCTCGAAGACGGCGTCGCCGAAGGCTCTTTCCGGCCCATCGATGCACAGGCACTTTCCGCACTGCCTCTGGTCATTCTGGACGGCGTGATCCTGCTCGCGCCGATTCTGGGTGCGCAGGTGTTGCCCGGCCGGTTCCTGGAGCAGACGCTCCAACTGGTTCTGGATGGGCTATTGGTCGAAGCGGAGGGCTAGACCAGATGCGTGCTTTTCTGGCCGTGCTGCGAAACGAGGCGCTGCAACTCTCGCGCGACGTGTGGTACCTGCTGTTGATGACCTTCGGCGCGATGGTCACGCTGCTCACCCTGGCCTACACGCTCTCCACCGACGTCGAAGGCGTGGTGACGCTCGTGGTGGACCTCGACCGGGGCCGCCACAGCCGCACGCTGATCCGTTCCCTCGACAACGACGGCTTTTTCGCGCTGGAGATGGCCCTGTGCCGCGACGAGGCCGAGCGCCGCTTGCAGCAGGGCTCCGCCGACGTGGCTGTGCTGATCCCTGCCGGTTACAGCGAGCGCATCGACCGGGGCGAGGCGGTGTCGCTGCCGGTGCTGATCGACGGCAGCGCGCCGGGCGTGGCCGAGCTGGCCGCCAGCCGCATCGTGACCCTCGTCGACGTGAGCGCACAGCGTCTGATCGTGGAGCGCATGGCCCGCAGCGGGCTTTTGGTCACTATGCCGCTCGATTTTCGACCCCGCGTGCGCTACAACTCCGACTTGAAGACGGTGGTCAGCGTGGCTCCGGCGCTGATGGGCGTCGTGTTGATCGTGCCGGCGGTGGGGGCAGCGGGCGCTCTGGGGCGCGAACGCGAACGCGGCAGTTTCGAGATGGTCATCAGCACGCCGCTGGGGCGCTGGCCGCTACTCTTGGGGCGCATTTGCCCCTACATCATCGTCGGGCTGTTCGACATCGGCCTCTTCACCGCGCTGGGCTATCTGGTTTTCGACGTGCCACTGCGAGGCAATCTGGGCCTGTTCGTCCTGTTGGGCATCATCTACATCCTCGCCACCGCCAGCAGCGGCGTCTTGATCGCCCAGTTTCTGCCCACGCAGCACTCGGCGATGATCGTCACGTTTATGCTCTTCGGCATCACCCCGGTCTACCTCTCCAACATTTTCTTCCCGGTGTCGAGCATGCCCGCCTGGCTACAGCTCGAATCGGCATTGCTGCCCGCGACGCACTTCACCACCATCGCTCGCGCCATTCTATTGAAGGGGGTGGGCTGGGAGGTACTGTGGCCCAACGCGCTGGCGCTGCTGGTTACGGGGGTGGTGATGAGTGTGCTGGCCTACTTGCGCTTCCAAAAGAAGCTGACTTGAGAGGGCAAAGATGGAGTCGCTGCACCGCATGGCCCAGGTCGCGCGTAAAGAGATACTCGAATTGTGGCGCAACGCCGGCGTCGTCGCCTTCATCCTGGTGATTCCGGTGGTCGAAATGACCGTGCTGGGCTTCGCCACTGCTGGGGGGATCAACGACCTGCCCGTGGCTGTGTGCGACGCCGACCGTAGCTCTGCCAGCCGGCGCTTGATCGAGACGATCCACCAGGCGCGCAGCTTCGAGGTGGTGGCGCTGGTCGACGCCGCCGCCGCGGGCGAGGCGATGCTGGACGCGGGCGAGGTCAGCGCGCTGTTCATCGTCGACTCGGGCTTCGGGCGCGCGCTGGTCGATGGGCGGGGCGGTGCGAGCGTGGCGGCGGTGATCGACGGCAGCAACACGGCGGTGGCGAATTACACCGCCATCTACGCCGAGGGCGTGATGGCGCACTTCGTTGCCCAGTCGCTCGGCGGGTCGATGGAGATGCCGGTCACTGCCGAGCCGCGTATCTGGTACAATCAGGATTTGCGCCGCGAGAACTTTTACATCCCGGCGCTGTTGGGCATCATGCTTGCCCTGGTCGTTCTGGCCATCACCGCCGTCTGCATCGTGCGGGAACGGGAGCGCGGCACGCTGGAGCGGCTGATGGTCTCCCCGGTCCGCCCCCTGGAGTTGATCCTGGGCAAGTTGGTTCCGGCGATTATCATTGCCTATGCCGAGTTGGTGGTTATGTTGCTCATCGCCACACAGGTCTTCTACGTGCCGATTCGCGGCTCGCTGTTGCTGTACGTTGCGTTGATGTTCGTCTACCTGCTGGCAGAGATGGGGGTGGGGATTTTGATTTCGACGGTGGCGACGAGCCAGGCGCAGGCGCTGCCGACGATCTTCCTGCTGGTGACGATGAACGGCATCCTGGCCGGGTTCATCACGCCGGTGGAGACGATGCCCCAGATCGCCCAGTACATCTCGATGACGGTGCCGCTGCGCTATTTCATCACCATCACGCGCGAGCTGTTCGCCAAGGGAGCCGGGTTCCAGGATCTGCTGCCGCACTTGGTGCCGCTGGTGGGAATGAGTGTGGCGCTGTTTACGCTCAGCACGTTGCTGCTGCGCAGACGATTGGTGTGAGGTAACTTCTCAATAAAGCGGGGAGAAGACGGGGGTTTTGCGGGCGGCTTCGCCGCCCGCAAAACCCCCATCCCCCACTTTTTGAGAAGATACGGTGTGAGCATCAGGAAACTGAAGAATGGGATATGTGAGATGACAGAAAAGGAATGGGTGATCGAGGCCGAGGGGCTGACGCGCCGGTTCAAGAAGGTGACCGCCGTGGACGGGCTCGACCTGCGCGTGGCGCGCGGCGAAATTTTTGGCCTGCTGGGACCGGACGGGGCGGGCAAGACGACGACGATCCGCATGTTGTGTGCGATTATGGACCCTGACGCGGGTGCTGCGCGCGTGGCCGGCTTCGATACGGTCAGGCAGCCCGAGGAGATCAAGAAGCGCATCGGTTACATGGCGCAGCAGTTTTCGCTGTACGGCGATCTGACGGTGTTGGAGAACCTGGTCTTCTTCGCCGACATCTTCGGCGTGGGGCGCGAGGAGCGCAAGGAGCGCATCGCCGCGCTGCTGGCGTTCGCCCGGCTGACGGAGTTTCAGGACCGCCGGGCGGCGCACCTCTCCGGTGGGATGCAGAAGAAGCTGGCGCTGGCCTGCACGCTGATCCACCGCCCCGAGGTCATCTTCCTCGACGAACCGACGACGGGCGTCGATCCGGTCTCGCGGCGCGAGTTTTGGGACATTCTGACCGAGCTGCACCTCGAAGGCGTGACGCTCTTCGTCAGCACGCCCTACATGGACGAAGCCGAGCGCTGCTCGCGCATCGCCCTGATGTTCGAGGGCCAGGTCATCGTCTGCGATTCTCCCGAGCACATCCGCGGCCTGGTCGAGGGAAAGCTGCTGGAACTGCGGCCCGACCGGCTGCGCGACGCCAGCCATCTCCTCCAGGCGCTGCCGCAGGTGCTCGAGGTGCAGGTCTACGGGGATTTGTTGCACGTCTTCGTCCGCGACGTGGACGCGGGACGCGCAGCGGTGGAAACGGCGTTGGGGCAAGCCGGCATCCGCGTTGAGGCCTTGCGCCTGACCCGCCCGCGTATGGAGCAGGCGTTCATCTCCTTGATCCGCCGCCGTCAGAAGTAAGGGGCAGAAACATATGTCAACCGATCATGCTGTCGAAGTGGAATCTTTGTCCAAACGGTTCGGCGATTTTATTGCCGTGAACGAGGTGTCGTTTCACATCTGGCGCGGGGAGATTTTCGGGTTCCTGGGCCCGAACGGCGCGGGTAAGACGACGACGATCCGCATGCTCCTGGGGCTGCTCCTGCCGACGTCGGGCCGGGCGGCCGTGTTGGGTTACGACATCGTGCGCCAGCCGGAGGAGATCCGCCGCCGCATCGGCTACATGTCCCAGCGCTTCAGTCTGTACCAGGACCTGACGGTGAGCGAGAACCTCGACTTTTACGGGCGCACCTACGGCGTGCGCGGCGAGCGGCTGCGGGCGCGCAAGCGCTTCGCCATCGAGATGGCCGGGCTCAAGGGCCGCGAGCGGGAACTGACGCGCAACCTCTCCGGCGGGTGGAAGCAGCGCCTGGCCCTGGGCGCGGCGATCCTCCACGAGCCGGAGATGCTCTTCCTCGACGAACCGACCGCCGGGGTCGACCCCATCTCTCGCCGCGCATTTTGGGAGCTGCTGTACGGCCTGGCCGAATCCGGCACCACCATCCTGGTGACGACGCACTACATGGACGAGGCCGAGCACTGCCAGGACCTGGCGTTCATCTACCGCGGCCGTATCATCGCCCAGGGGCCGCCCGACCGGATCAAGCAGACGCAGATGCGCGGCGAGGTGTTGGAGCTGGATTGCGCGCAGCCCGACCGCGCCATCCACGTGCTACGTGAGCTGGGGCAATTCGACGAGGTGGCCCTTTACGGGTCGCTCGTTCACATCGTCGCCGAGGGGATCGAAGGCCAATTGGCGTTCATTCGGCGCACTCTGGAAGAGGCGGGGATTCTTGTGCGTTCGATGGACGTGATTGCACCGTCTCTGGAAGACGTTTTCATTTCCAGCGTCAGGAGAGAAGAATGAAAAACAAGAAATGGTTGATCGTGGTGTCCGGAGTTGTCCTCCTGCTCGTCGCGGGGGGGGGCTTTTTCCTGGTACGGCCCGACGTCTGGCAGCAGATGGTGGGAAATGCCGCCGCCGGGGCCGACGCACAAGCCATCTTCGCCTCCGGCTTTATCGAGGCGGAGGAGGTCAACGTCGCGCCGGAAGTGGGCGGGCGCATCGTCGCGTTGGAGGTGGCCGAGGGGGACGTGGTCGCCGCCGGGCAGGTGCTGGCGCGCCTGGACGACACGTTGGTACAGGCGCAGGTCGACATTGCCCGCGCCGGGCTAGAGGTGGCCGAGGCCACGCTCGCTCAGGTGCAGGCCGGCGCGCGCCCTGAACAACTGCGCCAGGCCGAGGCGGCGCTGGCTCAGGCCGAGGCCGCCCGCGACGGGGCCTACCAGGCCTGCCTCGACCTCCAGGCGCTGATTGACAATCCACAGGACCTGGATGCCCAGATCGCGCTGGCTGCGGCGCAGCGAGACGAGGCCGCGGCGGCGTTGGAACAGGCCGCCGCGATGCGCGACGCGGCGACGCTCGCCAACGATGCCTTCACCGACGCCGTCGCCGAGTATCCGCCGGGTGAAACGCTGCGCGTCCACGTTGCGGACGGGAGCCTGGCGGACCTGCTGCCCGGCCTCCCGCCCGAATTGGTCGACTACATACCCGACCTGCCCGATGGCAGCTACACGTACGAAAATTGGGAGATCACGATCTCTGGGGGGCGCGTGAGCCTCGATACGGTGCGCGAGATCGCCTACCCGCTCGGCGCGCACTCGATTCCCACGAACTACTGGCGCGCGTGGGTGGGGTTCAACACCGCTCAGGCTGCATACGACGGCGCGAACCAGGCGTTGGGCCTCCTCTACGAGATGCGCGGCAACCCCCAGGCCCTGGCTGCCCAGTTGGACGCCACCGAGGCGCAGCTCCGCGCTGCCGAGGCGCTGGTGGCGCTGGCCCAGGCGCAGGCGGATGGTCTGGCTGCCGGAGCCACCGCTGAAGAGGTCGCGGTCGTCGCAGCGCAGGTGCAGCAGGCTCAGGCGCAGCTGGACAGCGCACTGGTGGTGTTGGGGAAACTCACGCTCGACGCGCCGGCCGGTGGGTGGGTGCTGGACACGGTTGGCCACGTTGGGGAGCTGGCGGTGCCCGGCGTGCCGCTCGTCACGCTGGCCGATCTGGACACCGTGCGGCTGACGGTCTACGTGCCCGAGAATCGGCTGGGACAGGTCCAGATTGGGCAGCGGGTGGAGGTGCAGGTCGATTCTTTCCCCGGGCGGGTCTTCCCCGGGCGCGTCGCCGCCATCGCCAGCGAAGCCGAATTTACGCCGCGCAACGTCCAAACGCAGGAGGAACGCGTCAATATGGTCTTCGCCGTGGAGGTCACGATAGCGAATCTGGACTACGCGCTGAAGCCGGGCATGCCGGCGGATGCGGCCATCGTCGCCGTGGGCACAGAGGTGGAAGAATGAACGACGTCTCGAATACGCAGCGGCTGTCTTGGCGTTGGCTGGTGTGCGTCGCGGCCGTGCTCGTCTTGCTCAGTGGGTGCGGGGAGGATGCGCCGGACGACACGATCTTGGCCACCGGCTTCATCGAGGGCGACGAGATCGTCTTGGCTTCGGACCAAGGGGGGCGTGTCGCCGAGGTGTGCGTGGCGGATGGCGACCCGGTCGTGGTAGGGCAGGTGCTGGTCCGATTGGACGCGGCCTTGCTCCAGGCGCAGCGCGCAGAGGCCGTGGCGGCGGTGGCCGCCGCGCAGGCCAACGTGGCGCGCGTCGAGGCGGGAGCGCGCCCGGCGGAGGTCGATGCAGCGGCGGCGGCGCTGGCCCAGGCGGAGGCGGAGCGGGAGGGGGCGCTGGCCGCGCTGACGAACGCGCAGCAGGCCATCGATAACCCGCAGGAGTTGAATGCGACCATCGTCGCGGCGGAGACGGAGGTGGGGATCGCCGAACAGGACGTGGAGATGGCGCGCGCCGATCTGAACGAGGCGCAGATGTTGTACAACGTCTACGCCGGGCAGGGCGGTGACGTCGAGCGCACCTGGGCCTTGAACCTGACGGCGGCTCGGGCGGCCGTCGATGCGGCCGAGGCGCGCCTGGAGGGCACCCGCCGCTACCTCAACGCGCTGTACGGTATGCGGTCCAATCCCTTGGTGTTGGAGACCGACGTGCACGTGGCGGAGACCGAATACGCCATCGCCGAGGCGGCGGTGGAGGCGGCGCGCGCTGCGCTGGACGAGATGGAGGCCGGGCCGCCGGCCGAGGACGTGGCCGTGGCCCGCGCCCAGTTGCACCAGGCTCAGGCGTCGCAGGCCTTCGTCGATGCGCAACTGGCTCAGTTGAACCTTACCTCTCCGATCACGGGCTTTGTCTCCAGCCGCAGTATTCACGCGGGCGAGACGGCCGCGCCGGGAGGCGTGCTGTTGACCCTCGTCAACCTCGATCAGGTTACCCTGGTCGTTTACATCCCGGAGACCCAGATCGGGCGTGTGCGGGTGGGGCAGTCGGTGGACGTGTCCGTGGACTCTTTCCCCGGCCAGACCTTTACGGGAGAAGTGACTACCATCGCGACAGAGGCGGAATTCACCCCGCGCAACGTACAGACCCAGGAAGAACGGGTCAACCTGGTCTTCGCTGTGAACGTGGTGATTCCCAACCCGGGGCGTCTGCTCAAGCCCGGCATGCCGGCCGATGCCGTGATTCGCTCCGCTTTCCCCACGGAGTAGGGAGCCTGCGCGTCGAACATGAACACAAGTCATCCTGAGGTGGCCCCAGGATGACTTGTGCGGTCTGCCAGGTGCGTCCGAATGACCTAATCGAGGTCTTCTTCGGCCTTGCCGCGAGAAATGACCTCGGGTTCGGCGCTGGTTTCGGAGATGAACTCGAAGAGTTCTTCTTCTGCCTCTTCCCGGATTTCCTCGAGCGGGTTCACCATGACCAGGATCTCGTCGGGATCGGTCAGGACGGTGATGCCGGCCGGGAATGCCAGATCGCTAACGGTGATCTGGGTGTTGGCCTCGTTGAGCTCGCTCAGGTCGACTTCGATGCCGTCGATCAGGTCACCCGGCAGGCACGAGATTTCGACCTGGTTGCGCAATTGGGTGAGGATGCCTTCGCGCTGCTCGACTGCCCGCGATACGCCGACCAGAATCAACGGCACCTCGGCGGTCAGTTCGTGGGCCATGTCGACCTGGTACAGGTCAACGTGCAGCAATTCCTTGCGGATGGGGCCCTGTTGAAAGCCGCGGATCAGCACCTGAACCGGTTTTTCACCTTCGATGGCGATGGCGATCAACTGGCTGCTGCTGGCGTTGCGGACGACGCTGGTGGCTTCCCGTGAGGCAATTTGGATCATCCGGCTTTCGACGTTGGGGCCGTAGATCACAGCAGGCGTCCAGCCTTCTTGACGCAATTGCTTGACCTGCTTGCCCATCACGGTGCGAGTCTGTGCATTCAATACAATCTGATCCATAGTTTTCTCTCCTCAGAATGTGCGAGACGGTCCTCGCGTAGTTTCCAACGAAAAAGGCGGGACAACGACCCGCCTGGCCCAGCTTGACGTATTTTAGCCTAACTAAGGCCTTTCGTCAAGTGCTATTCCGAAAATAGACCGTCTCGCTGTAGGGCGGGTTTCAAACCCGCCGACCCTCGGTTACCATGACTTTGCGGTAGGGGCGCAGCATGCTGCGCCCCTACCGCCCCTGCACCCCGCCAGGGAAACGGGTAAACCGCGGGTTTACCTTCCGGTTCCCCCGTTTTCCGCAAATGGACCTGGGTTAGCGCCTCAGGCGGCCCTCACCCTCCCGCAGGTTTGGAACCTGCGGGAGGATAGGGCGTGGTGCTGATTTAGCGAATGCTGAACGCGATCGGCCCCGACAGGTCGACGCACGCGCCGTCCGTGAAGCATACCCGTAGATAGGCGTTGTACGCGCCGGAGGGCAGTTCGAACTGGTTGATGTGGTCGCGCCAGTCAAGAACCCCGCCAGGAGGCATCGTGTAGGCGGTCCAACTGCGTTGGATTTGTCCGTTGACTGCGAGGCCTAGCGCGGCGATATCGACCGTGGCCGTGCCCCCGTTCCTGACGTTGAAATTGAACCACACATCGAAGGCGGTATTGAACGGGCCGGGCGCGTTTTCTACGTTGAAGCTTATGGCTTGCAACCCGCGCGTATCGACGGTGGGTTGGGCCGTCGCCGTGGGGGCCGGGGTCGCGGTGGGTGGCACGGGGGCTGCCGTCGGTGCCGGCGGCGGTTGTACCTGCGCCACGCCGTCGGTGTTGTAGGGGGTCACCAGTTCCCCATATACCCAGCCGGCGCCTCCGTTGTAGACGACCTGCCACCAATCGTTGTAGCGGCCGCTCACCGAGGCCTGAGCGCCCGGGTCGAGGTGGCCGATCAGGGTGTAGTTCGTGCTGGGCCCGGTGCGCACGTTTACGCCGTCTGCCCCAACTACGACGTAGGGCGTGGCGGGCGTGGCTGTGGGCGGAACCTCCGTAGGCAGCGGCACGGGCGTCGGCATTGCCGTCGGTGGCGTGGTCGGCGTGGGGTTGTCTGTGATGATGACCGGGGTGGGATTCGCGCCCATCGTCGGTTGGAGCGGGACCATCTCTGTCGTGGGCGATGGTTCGGCGGGTGTCACCGTTTCTTCGCTGCCGGTGGCTGTGAATCCTAACCAGACCAGCAAGATCCCTGCTGTGACCAGCGCGGACCAGCCCAGAATGATCCACAAGTTGGGTCCTTTTTTCGGATGAAGACTGAGGCCGTCTTTCATCATAAGCTATCACTTCTCCTCAAAAATGGTTTGGACAAGAGCTTGATCTCTGCGTTGACGTTTGTATTATACCATTCCCCCCCAATCAGGCAAGAACTGGGTGGGGTTGTCGCTTGCCGGTTCCTGGTGTACAATTAGCGTAACTGCTCAGGCTGTGCGCCTGGCGCGTCGAGGGAAGAAGATGGGGGTTTTGCGGGCGGCGAAGCCGCCCGCAAAACCCCCACTCCCCCTCTTTCGCGGCGAAGTGAGGTAACTGCTCA
>JAFGOJ010000376.1 GCA_016926575.1 Anaerolineae bacterium
GCTTCATTCTCGGTGTGCTCGTCGGCGTACTCTTCCGGGGACAACGACGCGAACTGAGACGCACAACGTCATCATTCTGAGCGAAGGACTTAGCCAATGGCACAATCATCGCCTCACTCGGAAGCGGATGGCCTGGATGTCCTCTTTTGCCCCGGCAGCGTGGCTGTGATCGGGGCCTCCCGCAGCGAGGAAAAGATCGGCCACGCCATCGTCAAGAACATCTTGGAGTCGGGCTACGCTGGAGAAGTCTATCCCGTCAACCCCAAGGCGGACGAGATCCTGGGCCTACAAGCCTATAGCAGCGTGAAGGACGTCTCCGGGCCGGTGGACCTGGCCGTGATCGTCATCCCGGCCAAGCTCGTGCTGGACGTGATGGAAGCGTGCGGCCAAAAGGGAGTGCGGGCGGCCATCGTCGTCACGGCCGGCTTTGGCGAGACGGGCCGGGAGGGTGCCCGGCGGGAACGCCGCCTGCTCGAGATCGCCCGGCAGCACGGAGTGCGCGTCTTAGGCCCCAACTGTCTGGGCGTAATCGACACCGTCTGCCCGCTCAACGCCTCCTTCGCCGCCCACATGCCCGATGGCGGAGGCCAGGGCTTTATGTCCCAGTCGGGGGCGCTGTGTGTGGCCGTGCTCGACCTGGCCGTGGCCGAAGGCATCGGCTTTTCCCGCTTTGTCAGTCTGGGCAACAAGGCCGACGTGGATGAGGTGGCGCTGCTGCGCAAGTGGGAGGAAGACGAGCAAACAGGCGCCGCGCTGGCCTACATCGAGGGATTGACCGACGGGCGGGCCTTTCTGGATGCAGCCCGGTGCGTGGCGGCCCGCAAGCCGGTGGTGGCGCTCAAATCGGGCACCACCGAGGCCGGGTCGCAGGCCGTTTCCAGCCATACGGGCAGCCTGGCCGGCTCGGCGCGCGCCTACCAGGCGGCCTTTCGCAAAGCCGGCGTACTGCAGGCTCAGACGTGGCTCGATCTGTTTGACTGGGGGCTGGCCCTTACCTACCAGCCCGCGCTGGCGGGGTCGCGCATCGCCATCGTCACCAATGCCGGCGGGCCGGGTATCCTGACGACCGATGCGCTGGGCCACGCCGGGTTGGCGTTGGCCCGTTTTGAAGACGCGACCCTGGAGGCGCTGCGGGACGCGCTGCCCGAGGCAGCGGCGGTCGAGAATCCGGTCGACGTGCTAGGAGACGCCGGGCCGCCAGAGTACGCCGCCGCGCTGGAGGCGGTGCTGGACGACGGGAACGTCGACGGCGCCGTCGTTATCCTCACACCGCAGATACTGACCGACGTCGAAGGCATAGCTCAGACCATCGTTGATGTGGCCCAAGGACGTGATAAACCCGTGCTGGGCTGCTTCATGGGCGAGGAGACGACGAGCGCGGGGGCAGCGCTTCTCAACCGCAATCGCCTGCCCAACTATCGCTCACCCAACCGGGCAGTAAACACACTGCAGGCGATGTGGCGCTATGCTGAGTACCGCAGCCGGCCCGAGTCGGAGCCGGAAGCGTTCGAGGTGGACGGTGATGCAGTGCGCCGGGTACTCGACGCAGCCTGTCGCGAGGGCAGCCCCGTGACGCTGGTGGAGGTAGAAGCACGAGATGTGATGGCTGCCTACGGTATCCCGCTCCCGCCGGCGCGCCTGGCCAGCAGCGCCGGTGAGGCTGTCGAGGCGGCGGAAGAGATCGGCTTCCCCGTGGCGCTTAAGATCGCCTCACCCGACGTACTACACAAGTCGGACGTCGGCGGTATCGAGCTGGGCCTCGCCGACACCAACGCGGTAAAGCAGGCCTACGATCGCATCCTGAGCCGCGCCCGCCAGCACGCGCCGGAGGGCGAGATTTGGGGGGTGCTGGTGCAGGCCATGGTCGCGCCGGGCCGCGAGGTCATCGTTGGCGTCAATCGCGACGCGCAGTTCGGGCCGCTGGTCATGTTTGGCCTGGGCGGCATCTACGTCGAGGTGTTGGAGGACGTCACCTTCCGCCTGGCGCCCGTGACGGCGCGCGAGGCCGAAGAGATGCTGGACGAGATCAAGGCCGCGCCTTTGCTGCACGGCGCGCGTGGGGAAGACCCCGCCGACCTGGCTGCCATCGCCGAGATCGTGCAGCGGGTGTCGCAGTTGGTGTGCGACTTTCCCGAGATTGTGGAACTGGACCTGAACCCGGTGATCGTTCACCAGGAAGGCGCTGTGGCTATTGATGCCCGGCTGTCGGTCAAACAGCCGGAAGAGTGTAAAGAATGAGTGGGAGGCGAGCATGAAATCCTTGTACATCGTTTCGACGGAGACCGGGTGTGGCAAGACCGCCCTCATCACCGGGCTGCTGGCCCATTTGCGGGAGGACAAGTTCGATGTGGGCTATATGAAGCCCGTCAGCGGCGAACCCCGCGTCGTGGGTGCGGAGCTGGTCGACATGGATACCCGCTTTATGCAGGACACCTTCGCCCTGCCGGACGCGCTGGACCAGCTTGCCCCGGTCCTGTTGACCGATTCGGTGATCGAGCAGGCGTTGGGCGCAGAGGGTGACCTGCCCAGCCAGATTCGCGCAGCCTATCAAGCGCTCGCACTGAATGGGCGCGGGCTGTTGTTGGAGGGAGCAGGCGATCTGGCCGAAGGCGGCCTGCTGAGTCTCGCGGCCGCCAGTGTCGCCGAGATGCTTGACCTGCCCGTACTGGTGATGACCCGCTACACGGGGCGACTGACGGGTGACGACCTGCTGCTGGCTGCCCGCGACCTGGGGGAACGGCTGATCGGCGCGGTAGTTAACGCGGTTCCACAGCGGGCGATGGGCCTGTTCCGTGAGCGCGTAGCGCCCGTATTGGAGGCGCGTGGCGTGCCGCTGCTGGGAGCAATTCCCCGGCGGCGCTTGCTGGGCGCTGCGACGATCGATGAGCTGGCCGAGCGCATTGATGGCGAGTATCTGGTAGGGGAAGAACACGGGGATCAACTCGTCGAGACCCTGTGTATCGGCGCTATGTCCATCGACCACGCGCTGACCCACTTTCGCCGCCAGCGGAACAAGGTCGTCATCGCCCAGGCGTCGCGTACGGATGTGCTGCTGGCCGCTCTCGAGACCGAGACCCGCGGGCTGATCCTGACCGGCAACCTGGAGCCGCAGGCGGTCGTGTTGGTTCGCGCCGAGGAGCAGAGCGTGCCTGTTCTGCGCACACCCGCTCCCACACTCGAAACGATAGAAGCGATCAATATCTATTTTGGCCGTACCCGCTTCCACCAGCCGGAAAAGTTCAAGCTGTTTCGCCAAGCGTTGGAGGAGCACATGGACTGGGAGCGGTTATACCGGGCGATGGGATGGGGA
>JAFGOJ010000377.1 GCA_016926575.1 Anaerolineae bacterium
AAGGATGTCTTCCACGTCGTCGTAGGTGAATTGCCTGAGTAACAGGCGCTCGGTTTGGATGGGCAACGTCATCACTTTCTCCTGAAGGACGGATGAGGTGAGTATACAGGGAATTTTCGGATGCGCCAGTTGGCTCGATTGGCACTTTCGTGTCAATATGCTAAAATGCAGCTCATGGTAGCGCGACTGCGTCAGCGACTCTTTGGGCGGATTCCTCTGCGGACGGTGCTCGTCGTGCCGTTCGTCATCCAGATCGTCGTGGCAGCCGGGCTGGTGTGGTACCTCTCGTACGTGAACGGGCGGCGGGCGGTGGACGACGTCTCGGGTTCGCTGCGCAACGAGATTATGTACCGCATCGAGGAGCACCTGTACGCGTTTCTGGAGACCCCCCATCACATCAACGAGGTCAACGCCAGCTTGCTGAGCCAGGGGGTGTTGGACGCCGGTGACGCGGCGGCACTCGAACGCCACTTCTGGGAGCAGGTTCAGATCTTCGATTCGGTTACCAGCATCTACTTTGGCAATCCTGCGGGCGGGATGGTGGGCAGTGGCCGTGAGGGCGCGGCGGGCACCCTGTACGTGACGGGCACAGAAGGGTTCGTGGGCGGCTCGTTCTACAAATACGCCGTGGACCGCGAAGGCCTTCACGACGAGTTGTTGGTGGCAGTCCCCGACTTCGATGCGCGCTCGCGGCCGTGGTACGCTGCGGCGGTGGCGGAAGGCGACGCCACTTGGAGCGACGTCTACATTCTCGTCACCGGGCAGGATATGGCGATCGCTGCCAGCCGCCCCGTGTACGACGACCAAGGCACCCTGATCGGTGTGCTCTCGGTCGATATCTTCATCGCCCACCTCAGCGAGTTCTTGAGCACCATCCAGATTGGAGAGCACGGGGAGAGCTTCATCGTGGAGCGCTCCGGGTTGCTGGTGGCCTCTTCGACGAACGAACCCCCGTTTACCGAACCGGACGAGGACGGGTTGCGGCGGCGGCTGTACGCCACCGAAAGCCCTGCCCCGGTCATCCGGCAGGCCGCCAATTTTCTGATCGAAGAGTTTGGTGGCTACGATGGCATTACCGACACACAGCACCTCGAATTCGTGACTACTGGGCAGCGCCAGTTGCTCCAGGTGTCACCGGTGCAGGACGATTACGGCGTCGACTGGATCGTGGCCGTCGTCGTCCCGGAATCGGATTTCATGGCCCGCATCATGGCCAACAATCGGTTCGTGACCCTGCTCGGCGTGATCGCGTTGGGGATTTCGGCGGCGCTGGGTGCGGTGACGGCGCAGTGGATCACCCGGCCCATCGCTCGCTTGAATGTGTCGGCGCGGGCGCTGGCCGGGGGCGAGTGGACACACGTCACTTCTGCCAGCTGGATCGACGAAATCAAAGAGCTGACGGACTCGTTCAACCACATGGCCCAGCAGTTGCAGCAGACGTTGGGGAGCCTGACGGCCGAGATCGCCGAGCGCAAACAGGCCGAGGCGGCGCTGCGCGAGAGCCAGGAGCGTCTGGAACTGACGCTTGAAGGCGCCGGTCTGGGCATGTGGGATTGGAACGTGCAGACGTCCGCGGTTGTTTTCAACGAGCGTTGGGCGACAATGTTAGGGTATGCTCTGGAGGAGATCGCGCCGCACTTCACCGCGTGGTACAACCTGGTGCATCCAGACGAGATCGCGGGGGTGATGGTGGCGTTGAACGCCCATCTGGAAGGGCGCGCGCCGATGTATCAGATCGAGCATCGTATGCAGGCCAAGTCGGGCGAGTGGCGCTGGATATTGTCCAGCGGCCGGGTGTTGGTGCGCGACGAACAGGGGAACCCACTGCGGGCGGCGGGCATCCACCAGGACGTCACCGAGCGCAAGCAGGCAGAAGAGGCGCTGAAGGAGAGCCACCGGCGCTTGCAAATGGCCCTCGTCGAGCTGGAGGATGCTCAAGAAAAGATGGTGCGCCAGGAGCGGTTGGCGGCGGTCGGGCAGCTCGCGGCAGGTATCGCCCACGACTTCAACAACGTGCTGGTGTCTATTGGCTTATATACCCAGATGTCTTTGCTGTCGGAGGAATTGCCGACGGGGATTCGCGAGCGGTTGGACGTGGTCTTGGAGCAGACCCACCGCGCCGCCGACCTGGTGCAGCAGATTCTCGATTTCAGCCGACAGGCGGTGATCCAGCGCCAGCCGGTGAACCTGGCGCTGCTCGCGCGCGACGTGGTCAAGTTGCTCGACCACACGCTGCCGGAGAACATCGAGGTGCGTTTGGTCGTGGAGTCTGGGCCGTATGTCATCCAGGCCGACCCGACGCGCATCCAACAGGCGATCGTCAATCTGGCTTTCAACGCGCGAGATGCGATGCCGGGAGGGGGCACGTTGCGCATTTCTCTTTCGCACGCGGAAGGCGGCACGATCGAGTGCCTGAATTGCGGCCCTGTGTCGGGCGGGCAGTGGGTCAGGTTGGACGTGACAGACACGGGCGAGGGCATCCCGCCCGAGGTGCTCCCGCATATCGTCGAGCCGTTCTTCACGACCAAAGCGCCGCTGGGCAGCGGCCTGGGGCTGGCGCAGGTGTACGGCATCCTCAAGCAACACGACGGCCACCTGGCGGTGGAGAGCAAGCTGGGCGCGGGGACGACGTTCACGTTGTGGTTCCCGGTTTCGGCTGCCTTGCATCTGGACGTTGCGGACTCGGAGAAGCCGGTCGTCGTTTCCGGGGCCGGTGAGACGATTTTGGTGGTCGAAGACGACGATCTGATTCGGGCCGCGCTGGTGGAAGTGCTGGAGATGGTGGGATACCGGCTCCTGGAAGCGTCCAACGGGCTGGAAGCGTTGGCGGTCTGCGAGCAACAAGGGAGCGAGATTGCGTTGATCATCAGCGATTGGGTGATGCCGGCGATGGGCGGGCTGGAATTGGTACGCGAGTTGGAGCAGCGCGCCTCTCTGGCGAAGGTGTTGATGTTGACCGGCCACCCCTTGGACGCGCAGACCAAAGAGCAGGCCCCGCCTAGAGTGGTCGGTTGGGCGCACAAGCCGTTGAACCTTGAGGACCTGGCGGCCGCTGTGGCGTGCGCGCTGCGAGCTTGACTTTCTTCGCGCCGATGCTATAATCATCATATCAGAAAATTTACATCCCGAACGACGTAGAACAGGAAGAGTAGACCGTCACGGTCCTGACGAACCGGCCCACGGGCCGGGCAGAGAAGGGGGTCACCGGCTGCAAGCCCCTTGCAGCACCGCCGGTCGAAGGTCGCCTGGGAGTTGGAGGGCTGAACTGGGGTTGCCCAGACAAGCCCTTCCGGGCCCGCCCGTTACAGCGGACGCCCTTGGCTGCTTCGGCTGGCGAGGGAAATGAGGGCGCCGGCTTGTGCCGGCGAACCAGGGTGGTACCGCGGAGGGCTTTGCCCCTTTCGTCCTTGGAGACGAGAGGGGTTTTTTGTTACTACGAGGTAGGAGGAAACTTACTATGACCGAAAACACGCTTGCCAAAGTCTACGACCCGCACGAGCACGAGGAACGGCTCTACGCGTGGTGGGAGCGCGAGGGCTACTTCAAACCGGAGAAGCAGATCGAACTGGGGCGCGCGTCGAAGGACGGCCCGCGCTGGTGTATCACCATGCCGCCTCCGAACGTCACCGGGGCGCTGCACCTGGGCCACGCCATGACCGCCGCCGTCGAAGACCTGATGACGCGCTACTACCGTATGCAGGGCTTCGAGACGCTCTTCTTGCCCGGGTCCGACCACGCCGGCATCGCCACGCAAAACGTGGTGGAGCGCGAGCTGCGCAAGGAGGGTCTCACGCGCCACGAGCTGGGGCGCGTGGCGTTCATCGAGCACGTGTGGGAGTGGAAGGGCGTCTACCATAATCGCATTACCATTCAGCACAAACGGCTGGGTGTCTCCTGCGACTGGGAGCGCGAGCGCTTCACGTTGGACGAGGACCTCAGCCTGGCCGTACGCACGGCGTTCGTGCGCCTGTTCGAGAAGGGCCTGATCCATCGCGGCGCCTACCTGGTCAACTGGTGCCCGCGCTGCGAGTCGGCCATCTCCGACCTGGAGGTGGAGCCGGAGGAGCGCGACAGTCACCTGTGGCACATCCGCTACCCGGTGCTGACCGAGGACTGGCAGGGGCCGCAGGGCGAGTGGGGCAGCGGCGAGTGGGCCATGGGCGCGACCACGTTCATCCAGATGGCGACCACCCGCCCGGAGACGATTCTGGGCGACACGGCCGTGGCCGTCAACCCGCGGGATGCGCGCTGGCAGCACCTGGTGGGGCGGAGGGCGCTCCTGCCGGCCATCGAGCGCCCCATTCCCATCATCGCCGACGACGCAGTGGAGCCGGAGTTCGGCACGGGCGCGGTCAAGGTGACGCCCGCCCACGATCCCACCGACAACGAGATCGGCATCCGCCACAATCTGGAAGCGCCCGACGTGATGACCGACACCGGTCACATGAGCGACCTGGCGGGCCCCTACGCCGGGTTGGAGCGCTTCGAGTGCCGCAGCCGCGTCGTGGCCGACTTCGAGAAGGAGGGCCTGCTGGTGAAGATCGAGCCGTATCATCACGCGGTGGGCACCTGCCAGCGTTGCGCCACCGACATCGAGCCGCGCATTTCGACGCAGTGGTTCGTGGACGTGAAGCCGCTGGCCGAGGCGGCCATGGCTGCCGTGCGCAGCGGCGAGACGACGATCATCCCCGAGCGGGAGGAGCGGCGCTTCTTCCAGTGGATGGAGGCCATTCGCCCGTGGTGCATCTCGCGCCAGTTGTGGTGGGGGCACCGCATCCCGGTGTGGTACTGCGACGCGTGCGGTGGGTTGACCAGCAGCGTCGAGGATCCGGCGACCTGTGCCCACTGTGGCAGCGCGGCGCTGCGGCAGGATGAGGACGTGCTCGATACGTGGTTCTCCTCCGGGCTGTGGCCGTTTTCGACCCTGGGCTGGCCGAACACGGACGCGCCCGACCTCCGGCGCTTCTATCCCACCGATGTGCGCGAGACCGGTTACGACATCCTCTTCTTCTGGGTGGCGCGGGAGATGATGCTGGGCATCGAGATGACGGGCCACTCGCCCTACGAGACCGTCTACCTGCACGGCCTGGTGCGCAACGAGGCCGGGAAGAAGATCAGCAAGTCGATGGAGAACATCGATGAGTACGACCCGCTGAACATCATCGACCGGTACGGCAGCGACGCACTGCGCTACACGCTGCTGACCAGCTCGACGCCGGGGCTGGATATGAACCTCGACCCGCGGCGGCTGGAGTCGGCGCGCAACTTTACCAACAAGATCTGGCAGGCGGCGCGCTTCGTGCTGTCGAACGTGGCGGATGGGGCGGATACGCGCATCGACGTGCAGGCGCTGGCGCTTCCCGACCGCTGGATCCTCTCGCGTCTCGCCCATCTGACGCAGAGCGTGACGCATCTCTTCGACACCTACCAGTACGGCGAGGCCGGCCGGCAGGTGCACGATTTCCTGTGGGGCGAGTACTGCGATTGGTACATCGAAGCGACCAAAGTGCGGCTGTACGACGAAGCGGCGGATAAAGGCACGCCGCTGGCGGTGCTGCTGCACGTGTTGGAGGCGGCGTTGCGGCTGCTGCACCCCTTCATGCCCTACGTCACTGAGGCGCTGTGGCAGGCGCTGCCGGAGGCGGTGCGCGACGGCGAGGCGCTGATCGTAGCGCCCTGGCCCAAGGCGGACCCGGCGCTGATCGACGAGCGGGCCGAGGCGGAGATGGGCGTGCTGATGGAGGTGGTGCGCGCGATCCGCAACCTGCGCGCCGAGCACGACGTGACGCCCGGCAAGCGCATCCCGGCCCTGATCGCGGGTGGGGATCTGGCCGGGGTGTTCTCTGCGCAGCGGGCGGAGGTGTGCGCGCTGGCCAAGCTCGACGCGACGGCGTTGGTGGTCGAAGCGACGCTGGAGCCGCCGGAGCAGGCCGCGACGGCGGTGGTGGGGGATGTGGTGGCGTACCTGCCGCTGGCGGGCATGGTCGATCTGGACGCGGAGCGGGAGCGGCTGCAGAAGGAGCTGGACGACGTGGCGGCGCGCATCGCGCGCAGCGAGGGGCTGCTGGCGGGCGATTTCGCGCAGAAAGCCCCGCCGCCCATCGTGCAGCGGGAGCGGGATAGGCTGGCGGAGTTGCAGGCCAACCGCGCGCAGTTGGAGGAACGGCTGGCGGGGTTGGGGTAAGATGTAGACCTTCCCGAAAGTTTTAAGCTTTCGGGAAGGCTATTCCCGTTTCACGCCCAGCAACGTGATGTCGTCGAACTGGCTGGCACTGCCGATGTGTGTGGTCAGGCTGTCCACGACGCGGCGCAGGAGGGCCTGTGCTGTCAGGCTCGGGTCGAGGAGAGAGATCACTTTCTCTCTGGTGAAGGCTTCATCGTCTTGATTGGTTGCATCGGTGACGCCATCGGTGAACGCCAGCAGCACATCGCCTGGTTCCAGGACCGTCTCTCGAACCTCCACCGGAATGTCTGGAAAGAGACCCGCGACCGGCGCGGTGGGCTTGAGTTGCGCTTTTACTCCCTGCGGCGAAACGACGATGGGGGCCTCGTGGCCCGCGTTGACGTAAGTCAGCGTACCCGTTGCAGGGTCGAGCAGGGCGAAGAAAAGGGTGGCGAACATACTCGCGTCGCCGTGGGTTGTGGCGACGTAGTTGTTCGTGAGCAGGATGCTGTTCCTCAGCGTGGTGCGGTCGTCCACGCGGGCCGGAGACGCGGTCAGGTGGCGTGTGAAATCGTCCGAATAAGCGGCGGCTCTGATCAGGCTGCGGAAGAGGGTCATGAAGAGGGCCGCGCCGACGCCTTTATCGCAGACATCGCCGATCACCAGGCCGATGCGTTTCTCCTCCGACAGCGCGAACGCGTCATAGAAATCGCCGGACACCTCGCGGGCGGCCTGGAAGTGGGCCGCGATCTGCCAGCCTGGTTCTTGTGGCAGCGCGTCCGGCAGGAAGCTGGCCTGGATGTTTCGACCGATTTGAAGTTCCCGTTCGAGTGCCTCTCGGTGCCGGTAATCTTCCACCAGAGTGTCCGAAACACTGCGCAGGCGCTGGCACAGCACGTGGATGATCTCTTTGGTGATGTCTTCATGGCTGAGCATAGCTGTGTACAAAGCGTCTTGGTCGAGGCGTAAGAGGGTTGTGTCGACCTCGGCAGTGACCGATGCGCTGCGCACTTCGGAGTCCAGCGCCGACATCTCGCCGAAGCCGTCGCCCGTGCCGAGATGGCGCAGCGTCCATTTCCCGTCGTGGACGCGGACGCGCCCTTCGGAGATGATGTACATCGCTGTGCCGACGTCGCCTTTATCGAAGAGTGCCGCGCCGGCCTTTAGGGGGATTACGTTCAGCGCGGCGCTCAAGTGTTCCAGGATATCCTCTGGAACGGCAGCAAACAGCATGCTGTTTCGGAGTAAGTTGGTCTTCACTTGGCGAGTATCTCGTGGGCCTTTTCGAGCCAGGTGATGATCTCGATGTGCTGCGGGCAGGCCGCCTCGCACTCGCCGCAGGCGACGCAGTGGTCGGCGCGCTCGGCCTCGTCTACGAAGGTGTAGGAGACCCTAGCGCCGTGAACGTCGCCATACATCACGGCCTTGTTGTAGATATCGAGGATGCGGGGGATGTTGACCCCGTTGGGGCAGGGCATGCAGTAGCGACACTGGGTGCAGGGGATGGGGGCGAGCGCTTCGTAGGCCTGGCGCACCTGGTCGATGAGCGCCAGTTCCGTCGCGCTCAGCGAGTTGGGAGCGGAGCGGCCTGCGCTGGCGAGGTTCTCTTCGACGTGCTGCATCGTGCTCATCCCGCTGAGGAGCAAGGAGACCTCGGGGTGGTGCCACACCCACTGGAGTGCCCAGTCGGTGGGGGAGTGCTGCGTTTCGGCCTGCGCCCACAGCCTGGCGACCGACTCCGGCGGTTCCTTGGCCAGCCGACCGCCGCGCAGGGGTTCCATGACCACCACGGCCAGGCCTTTGCCGGCGGCGTATTTCAAGCCCTCGACGCCGGCCTGGTATTCGATGTCCATATAGTTGAGCTGAATCTGGCAGAAGGTCCACGCGTAGGCATCGACAATCGATTTGAAGGCGTCGAGATGGTCGTGGAAGGAGAAGCCCAGATATTTGATGCGCCCGTCGGCGAGCGCGCCCTCGGCCCAATCGAGCACTTTCAGCTCTTGCAGTTTGTCCCATCGCGCTGCGCCCAGGCCGTGAAGCAAGTAGAAGTCGACGTGGTCGGTCTGCAGGCGTTCCAACTGCTCGTCGAGGTAGCGGTCGAAGTCGTTCCATTCTTTGACCAGCCAGGCGGGCATCTTCGTCGCCAGCTTGACCTTCTCCCGGTAGCCGTCCTGGAGCACGCGCCCGACGAACGGTTCGCTGGCCTCGTTGTGGTAGGGATAGGCCGTGTCGATGTAATTGACGCCGTGGTCGATGGCGTGGCGGATCATACGCGTTGCCTCAGGTTCATCGATCTGGGCCGGGTCGTCGTTGAGCGTGGGCAGGCGCATCGCGCCGAATCCGAGCGCGGAGGGCTTCCAATCGAGTGTTCCAAATGTCCGGTATTGCATGTTCAAGCCTCCAGTTGGGGATTTCTAATATGATACCACAAGGGAGTGAAATTGCCTACCGACTCAAAATCGTTATAATCGGGAAACGAAATAATGAAAACGACAGTGCTCTGGTCAACCACGGTCGGCGGGTTTGAAACCCGTCCTACATCGACGGCTTTATTTTCTAAGCAGAACCCATGATCTGGCGCTCGCCGCCGATGAACGAAAATCGCCTGTAGGGGCGACGCATGCGTCGCCCCGTTGACCGGAACC
>JAFGOJ010000059.1 GCA_016926575.1 Anaerolineae bacterium
GGGGCGGAGCCCCTGCAAGGCATTGTTAACCGAGGGCGGCGGGTTTGAAACCCGCCCTACAAAACCTTGGGCTATTTTCGAAGTAGGAGGATGAATATGTGGAAAAAGCTATCGTCGTCGGCGCGTTGGGCGCTACTGATCGCACCGCTGCTGTTGATTGCGGTGGGGCTGGCGTGCGGCAACACGCCACCGCTCACCGTCACCTTGAGAGAGGCGGACATCGACCGCATCTTGGAGCAGGCCGTGGACGCCGCCGTGGGGGTCGACGTGCCGGTCGAAATCACCAATGTGGACATCGAACCCGGGGTCATCCGCGTCTTCGGATCGTACGTTCAGAATGGGATCGCCGTACCGGGCAGCGCCGACCTGACGTTGCGCGTCGAAAATGGGATGCTGCGGGTCGAGGTGACGTCGGTAGACGTCATGGGGCTGGACGTCGACACCGAGATGCTGGCAGACGTCAACGAGCAGCTCTCGCGCAGTTTTTCGGAGGCCGCATCGCAGGGTCAGGTCACGTTTACCGGGGTGGAGATCGTCGACGGCGAGGTGCGGATCAGCTTCCGGGTCAATCTATGAGGCAGACCGGGCGCGGCAGAGGTGCTTCGTCAGCCGGCCCAGAGCAATCAAGAGTACGCCACTTCCCCACAGGGCAGCCGGCCAGCGGGCTACGAGACGTCCGCTGGCCGGCAGTGCTGACGATGGCGTGTCGATGGGCGTCGGGGTGATTGTGGGCGTTACGGTTTCGGTGGCCGTTGGCGTGGCGGTGACCGTCAGCGTGGCGGTGGGGGTCACGGTGGGGGTCAGCGTCGCCGCAGGTGAGGGCGTGGGAGAAGGCGTCACCTGAGGCGTGGACAGCGGAGACGACACCGTCGGCGCTGTGAGGGGAGACGTCTGCGGCGTCGCGGTGGGGCGGGCGGTTGGGGACGGTGTGGGGGTCGCCGTAGGCGAAGGTGAGGGGGTCGGCATCAGGCTGGGCGTCGCGGCCGGTGCCTGAACGGTCGGCCAGGCCATCGCCGCCGTCACCCATCCTGGAACGGTGAGGCACGCCGTGTTTCCCGTGAGACCCTGATACTTCAACACCAACTGTGTGTCGTTCGCTCCGATTTCGAACACCATCGCGCCATACGCCCGATCGCCGCCTGGAATGGTGCGCCAGGCCAGCATCCCCGGAACGCCGGTGACGTCTGCGACTGCGCCGTGAACAGCCCCACCGTTCGTCAACAGCGCGAAGTTGGAGAACGGGTCGATGGTACATTGGGCGTCGCTGCTTTTCTGGCAAGCTATCGAGAGCGAGAGGATGACGAAAACGTTACCCTCTGCCGGGGTGAGATTGGACGCGCTGCCCACCGAGACCACGTCGTTGGCCGGGCGGACGACGACGTTGACCATCAGGGCCAGATCGTCCACGATAACCGTCGTGCCGGGCGGTGCCGGGTGGCTGCAAGACACGTCGGGTTGGGGAGAGGCGTCTGCCAACGGTGGCACGACGCGAATGGGTGTGGCCTTACAAGAGACGGGCTGCCGGGTGGCATCGAGCGTGTCGCACGCCGTCATCCCCACCAGGAGCACGCCTGCCAGGGCGATGAGGGCGAGTAAGCGATTTTTCTTTGCGTGTCGCCTGTATTGCGGCATCTTCCATCCTTACTATTCCAAATTCCTGCTTCTTGTTCGTAGTATACACCGTTGGCCGACAGACACAAGTCGATGCTTGCACGTGACCAAAATTACACTATACTGAAGGGAACTGTAACTGTATCGTGGGATTCGTGAAAGGAGACAGGCCGATGTCCTTGGTCGAGAAAGTGAAATCCTGGTTTGCGCCCGTGCAGCCCCTGGCCCCTCAGATGGTGCACTACCAGACGCCGCCGGATGCCGAACAGCAATACCGTCTGCATTTGCGGATGGAGCGAGATGGGCGCGGGCTGCTGATCATCAACGCCGCCACCGTCCTGCACCTCAATCAGACGGCCGCCGAATACGCCCGCTCCCTCATCCAGGGAGGCAACCCTGACGACGTGGCGCAGGAGATGGCGCGCCGGTACCGCGTCGGCCGGGCGCAGGCCCGCGCGGACTACGAACGGCTGCGTGAGCACGTGCTGACCCTGGCCACGACCGTCGACCTCGACCCGGTGACGTTTCTGGACCTCGAACGCGTTGAACCGTTCTCTGCCCACACCTCTGCCCCTTACCGCGTCGACCTGGCCCTGACCTATCGCATGGACGAGGTGGGCGCGCAGGACCCCGAAGCGCGCCGGCGCGTGGAGCGTGAGCTGACCCTCGCAGAATGGCAGCAGGCCTTGCGCTTGCTCTGGGACGCCGGCGTGCCCCACGTCTGCTTCACCGGCGGCGAACCGACCGTGCGGGACGACTTGGCCGACCTGGTGCGCGCCGGCGAGGCGCTGGGCATGGTGACCGGCGTGCTGACGAATGGGCAGCGCCTGCGCGACCGGGCGATGTTGGACGCGCTGCTCGCGGCCGGCCTGGACCATCTGCAAATCACACTCGTCTCTCACCAGGCGGAAGCCCATGACGCCGTCATCGGGCGGAGAGGGGCGTGGGAGGCAACGGCGGCGGGCTTGCGCAACGCCCTGGACGCCGACGTCTACGTCGTCGCGCACGTCGTCGTTGGCCCCGCCAACGCCGACCACGTGGTCGACACGGTGGCCTACCTGGCCGGGCTGGGCGTGCCAGCCGTCGCATTGAGCAGCCCGCTGCACGCCGTCTCTGCTGCGCAGCGGGAGCACCTTCAGGGCGCGCTGTCGGCGGCGCAAGAGGCCGTTCCGGCCCATCACATGGCCCTGGTGTGGGATTTGGCGGCTCCCTATTCCTACGTCAACCCGATCGAGATAGAGGCCGACCTCGCTGCCCGGCAGGTGATCCGCCAACATCTGTACGTCGAGCCGGACGGGGACGTGCTGCCGGCGCAGGGGTACAACGTCGTCTTGGGCAACCTGCTGCGCGATCCCTGGGAAGCGATCTGGGATCACCCCGAGCGTCAGAAACTGGCGGAGTAGCGTCCCGTGACGCCTGAGGAGTGGCACGCCTGGTTCACCGTCCAGGCGGAGTGGACCCGGCCGGCGCGCGAGTGGCTATACGGTCAGGCCGGGTGGTCGGGCGCGAGCGCGCTCCTCGACGTGGGATGTGGCACCGGCGTCATTGCGCGGGACGTGCTCCAGCGTTGGCGCGGGCGGGTAGTGGGGCTGGACGTGGACCCAGAGATGTTGGGCGTGGCCCGCCGCAGCGCGGGCCAGGTCGCCTGGGTGCAGGGAGACGCGCACCGACTTCCTTTCCCCGACGGCAGCTTCGACGGGGTGGTGTGCCACTACCTGCTCTTGTGGCTCTCCGACCCCGCGCAAGGTGTGCGAGAGATGGCGCGGGTGGTGCGATCGGGGGGGGCGGTGCTGGTCTGCGCCGAGCCGGACTACGGCGGGCGCATCGACCACCCGCCCGAGTTGGCGCGTTTGGGGCGCTTGCAGGCCGAGGCACTGGCTGGGCAGGGGGCCGACCCCGAGTGCGGGCGGCGGTTGGGGGCGTATTTCGCGGCGGCCGGTCTGCGTGCGACGGTGGGGGTGATGGCGGGAGGATGGAGCGTGCCGTCGGCTGCCGGGCCGGCGTTCGAGGCGGAGTGGGCTATGCGCGCGCGCGACGCGGCGGGCCGCCTGTCGGTTGAGGAGCTGGCGCATCTGCGCCGCATCGACGCGCGCGCGCTGGAGGCGGGCGAGCGCGTCCTGTTCGTGCCCACCTTCTACGCAGTGGGGTACAAAACGTGAGTGCCCCTGGCGCGATTCGAACGCACGACCTTGAACTTAGGAGGTTCCTGCTCTATCCTACTGAGCTACAGGGGCGTGGTGAAAATTATAACACGGAGGGGGGCTAGAAGCAAGGGATGCATGTGTTGTTTGGAGGTGACTGCTCAGGCTGTGCGCCTGGCAGTTACCCGCGAAAGCGGGCATCCATCCGTGCGCTGCTTAGAAAATAAGCCTACGGCCCTGTAGGGCGGGTTTCAAACCCGCCGACCCTCGGTTACCATGACTTTGCAGGGGCTCCGCCCCTGCAC
>JAFGOJ010000378.1 GCA_016926575.1 Anaerolineae bacterium
GGGCGGAGCCCCTGCAAGGCATTGTTAACCGAGGGCGGCGGGTTTGAAACCCGCCCTACAAAACCTTGGGCTATTTTCGAAGTAGCGACGCCAAGTTAACCGCAGGTCTTCAATTATTAAAACGAATTAGTCCCTACTCCTAAAAGAGCGATGATTAAATCGCTCTTTTTTCGTTCCCCAAATACAGCAAGAGCGATTGAATCCACTCCCCACTTCGTTTATGATATATCCATCGAAATGACCACCAACAGGAGCAATCCTATGCCTAAACAACCCGTCGTCGTGCTCTTTGGAAATTCCCTGCTCATGGATACGGTCGAGGCCAGCCTGGAAGACCAGAAGGAACTGGGCATCCTGCGGATGGTCACCACCATCTCCGACGTCGACGAGCGCCTGCAAGCTTTGGCTCCCGATCTGATCATCTTCGACATGGACGTCAATCTGTCTGACGTCGTCATGCCACTGCTCTTCAGCCAGCCCGGCACGCCGTTCCTCGGCCTCGACATCGACAGCGGCAAAGCCGTGGTGCTCTCCAGCCAGCAGCAAGCAGTGATGACCCTCAAAGACCTGACCCGCGTGATCCGCACCCAGACCGATCGGCGATCCAAGGCCGTCCAACCGGTAGCGCTCCATTTCGGGAAAGGAGTGGTATGAATTGATGCAGCATACCGTTGAGAAGGCACCGGCGGCAGAGGGGATACGTCATTCCCGCAAAAGCGGGAAAAGCAGGAATAACAGGCTATTTTTCGGAACAAAAACAGCTTTAAGGAGGAGTAACCAATGAAAATCAAACGTTTATTCTGTATCGTAATGTTGGTGGCGATGGCGTTGGGCCTCAGCATCACCACCTCGGCGGAGGACGGGCCGATGTTCCGGCGCAACGTCTCCAGCACGCCCGACCAGGAGACCGAGCGGGCGAACCTGATGCACATGACCTTCTACGTGCCCGCGCAGGCGGCGAACGGCACGCTGCTCACCGAGGGCATCGACTACTACGCCGCCGACAACACCACGTTGGTAGACACCCGCTACTACGCCAAACCGCTAGTGGCCGTCTACATCGACGCCCTGCCGGAGGATCACGAAGAAGAGCTGCTCAGGAGCGGCACCAGCTTCGGCGCGCACGACGCCTACGCCGCCGTCTCGCTGGATGACGGGGCCACCTGGAAGCGCACCAACCTGTCGCTCTCGGCGGACCTCTCGTCCTTCATGCTGGAGAACGGCCTTCCCTACCCCGGCGACGCGCACAACATGACCTTCGCCGTGGCCGGCGACCGTGTGCTGGTGGGCTGGATCAGCAAGTACTGCGACGGCGGTTCCCCCGCCTACACCTGGGTGGATGAGACGACCGGCGAAGCGCTCTACCCCGACATCTGGGGTGTGGCCGGTTCCCAAGGTTCCGTCGATTACACGGAACAGGGCTTCCCCGACGTCGGTGAGATACCCTTCTCTTGTGTCTGGTCTGCCCGCGGCACACTGCTGCCCCTGGACGATACGCCCGAGGACGGGCCGTACGACATCGTTTGGACGCGGGCCGAGCGGCTCACCTCCGGCCGGCGCGACGCCAATCGCCTGGAGATGGCCGGCGATTCCGCCGCCGGTTTCATGATGGTGTGGCAGGAAGACCCCGAGGGCCTGCGCCCCGGCCAGGGCCTCGGCCCCGGCGCGGGCTGGTCCGGTGCAGTGGTGAACGGCCAAACCGATCTGTGGTACTCCTACATCTCCATCGCGGATTTCGAGAGCGTTCAGACTTCGGATGAGGATTCCACCCCGATCTCGATTCGCGAGTATATCGGCGAGACCATGCCCAAGATCGCTGCGCCGATGGCGCTGCCCGTGCGCCTGACCGACAACGCGATGTGCAAAGCCACCGGCTCCTTCCCCTACTGCTACGTCGACTTCGACAACGTGGACGCGGACGGCAACCTGATTCTGCCGGACGAACTCCCCACCGCGCCCACCGCCGATTCCGACCTCTGCACCACGCAGGTCTCTTGGACCACCCCCGGCGGTTCCACACTCAACCTGTGCGTGGCCGAGGACGGCCGCGTGATGCAGGGCCGCGTCGGCGCGTCGCGCCCGCGCGTCAACGTCCAGCCCTACGACTCCGACGGCGACTTCGTCTACGACAGCGCCTGGGTCATCATGGGCGCGGAGGAGTCGAAGGCCCTGGGTGAAGGGGCCGTCGATGACATGGACGGAGACGAAGAGATCGAACCCGAAGACATCGGCAAGAATATGTGGTACTACACCTTCGACATGCTCAATCCGGCGGTGGTACAGCAGGGCGGCATGCTCAACTGGCCGGCGGTCGACCCCGAAACCGGCACCTTCTTCGAGCTGCTGACCGATGACTTCGGCAACCCGTTCTACGCGACCGAAATCTCGCGCCGCTTCTCCCACTTCTCCCAGCCCATCCACCAGATCGGCCCGGCCGGCATCTCCGCCGTGCTGATCGTCAAGCAAGGCATCCTCAACCAGGGCGGCCCGGCCGACATCTTCCTGCGCCGCCTGCAAGTTCCGGACGACGTCTGGATCGCGTGCGAAACCGACGGCGACGCCACCACTACCGAGCGCTGCCTGCCCGCCGGCTACAACCCCTACGCCTACGAGAACATGGTCTGCGACGAGTGGGCCTACACCGACGGCTCCAACCCGCGCTACCTGCAAGGGCTGTGCCTCAGCACCGGCATCAACGTCTCCGGCACCGCCATCGACGCCTGTGACAATGGATCCAGCGGCGAAACCTGCGCGGCGGCCTTCCCCTGGGACGGCGGCGTCTCGCCCTTCCCCAAGGTCACCCAATGGTCGCAGACTGTGGACAACCTGGACGACGAATCGTGGGAGAACCCCTACGACGTGGCCAAGGGTCACCGCGGCTTCATCGACGGCGACTTCATTATGATGATGTACGCCTGGTCGCCCAACTGGCAGGCCAACTCCGTCGGCAACGACCACTACAACTTGTACGCCCGGCGCTCCTTCGACGGCGGCGAGACGTGGACCACCACCCCGGCCGAGCTGGGCGGTGACGGCACGACCACCTGCGAAAATTACAAAGGCGCAGATGGTGTCATCACCACCGTGTGCACCGATTACGCTGCCGGCACCTTCGAGCAGGCGCGCAACCTGTCGCAGCTCATCGGCAACCGCGAGACGATTCTCGACCCGCGCTACACGCCCACCGGCGGCATCAAGATGCTGCCCATCACCGATGCTCTGGGCGTCGGCAGTCAAGAAGAACTGCCCTACGAGGATGACGACGAGCGCGACCCGTCCATCTTCTTCATCGTCTACGAGACCGGCGACAACACCACCGTAGAGGTCGGCGAAGCTACCCCGCTCGACCTCTTCTACAGCCGCGCCACGAACTGGGGCGACGACTACGACCTGGTCGAATACTACAACGCCAGCACCGGCGAAACGGTCCTTGGCTTCGACTGGCTCGAACACGACGCGGAAGACCTCTCTGGCGAGGCGGCCAATACCTGCAACCCCGGTGGCACTTTCTACTACGTGATCTGGAACCAGTGGCAGGAGGACGAAGAGGAGAACGTCTTCGACAGCGACGCCATCTTCCGCCGCCTGTTCTACAGCGACACCGAGGACGCGCTCCCCTCTGGAGACATCCTCTACACCAGCCGCTCCGCCGCCGGCTACAACGAAGGTATCGATCTGACCTTCGTCGGCACCGCCCGCGACAACGACCACCTGGGCGAGGGCATCGTCAGCTACTTGTGGACCTCGAGCCTGGACGGCGAGCTGAGCACCGAGCGCTCCTTCTCCATCCCCGTCACCGACCTGAGCCTTGGCTATCACACCATCACCTTCACCGCCCTGGACGGCGAGGACAACTGGACCACGGAAACGACGGTCACTCTGTGGGTGGTACAGGAACTGCACCAGATTCACTTGCCTCTGGTGATGCGGTAGGTCACATTCTGTCTGGCGTGGGGTGTAGCCGGTCCCCTGGATCAGCTACACCCCACCCGGGGAGGAGACAGCGATGAGATCACTACCTTTGAGAAGCTGGAAAGAACGCCTTCTATATACGCCACAGGCTGAACCGGAGACGCGCAGCCGCATCCGCGCGGTGACCGACAGCCTGATTTTGCACGTCCACCCGGCCAAAGTGCCCGTGTCGGCGCTGCGCTTCACCTACACCTGGGCCCTGGGCGGCATCTCGGCCACCCTGGCGCTGCTCCTGCTCGTCACCGGCGTGCTGCTGATGTTCCGCTACGAGCCCACCATCGAGCGCGCCTACACCAGCATCCAACAATTGGAGACGCAGGTGGTCTTCGGCTCGCTGGTGCGTGCGATCCACCACTGGTCGGCCAACCTGCTCGTGTTGACCACCTTCCTTCACCTGCTGCGCGTCTTCCTCACCGGCGGCTACAAGAAAGGCCGCGCCGTGAATTGGCTGATCGGCATCGGGCTGATGCTGCTGGTGCTGCTGTTCAACTTCACCGGGTACTTGCTGCCGTGGGACCAACTGGCCTACTGGGCCATCACGGTCAGCACCAGCCTGATCAGTTACGTGCCCGTGATCGGTCCAACGATCAGCCGCGTGGCGCTGGCCGGGCCGGAGGTGGGACAGGGAGCGCTCAGCAATTTCTACGCCCTCCACGTGGCCGTCCTTCCGGTGATGACGACCGCCGCGCTCGGCTACCACTTCTGGCGCGTGCGCAAGGACGGCGGCATCTCTCGACCCGAACGCGAAGAAGGACGCGCCGAACGGGTCACCACGATGCCCCACCTGGTGCGCCGCGAGCTGGCCGTGGCCGCCGCGGTGATCGCCGCCATCGTCATCTGGGGCATGCTCCAACCCGCGCCGCTGGCGGAACTGGCCAACCCCACCCGCTCGCCTAACCCGGCCAAGGCGGCCTGGTTCTTCGTCGGCCTGCAGGAGTTGCTGCTTCACATGGACACGCTCGCTGCGATGGCCCTGATCGTGCTCGTGCTGGGTGGCATGGTCATTCTGCCGCGCTGGGACCGGCACGAGGAGAACATCGGCATCTATTTCCGCTCGCCCGCCGGGCGGCGCTCTGCGCTCCTGGGCGCACTGCTGAGCATCGACCTCGTCCCGCTCCTCGTCTTCGCCGACGAGGCCTGGATCGACCTGCCGGCGATGTTCCCGGCCTGGCCCACGCTCGTATCGAACGGCCTCATCCCGCTGGCCGGCGCTCTGATCGGCCTGGCCGCCGTCTACGCCATCCCGCGCAAGGTATTCAAAGCCAACCACAGCGAAGCGCTGGTGGGCCTGTTCTCGTTCTTGATGGCCAGTCTGGTCGTCTTGACCATCATCGGCAACATCTTCCGTGGGCCCAACATGGCCCTGGTGCTGCCGTTTTAATACATCACCGAATGGGGAGGACGTGATGTGTGAGAATCATCGACAGGACCGGCTGGACAAGCCGTTGCACACCGAATTGCCCGAGGGCCACACGCTCTCGCGACGCGACTTCATGAAGGTCGGTATTGGCGCTCTGGGCGCTCTGGCCGTGTTGGAACTGGGTGGCGTCAGCCTGATGTTCCTCCAGTCCCGCAGCCAGGAGGGGGAGTTTGGCGATACAATTACCGCAGGGCCGGTCGACAATTTCCCGGCCGGATCGGTGACCGAGTTTACCGATGGGCGCTTCTTCCTGCTGCGCGCCCCCGACGGCGGCTTCCTGGCCCTGCACAACCGCTGCCCGCACCTGGGCTGCACGGTGACGTGGGAACCGCACCTGGACCGTTTCCTCTGCCCCTGCCACGCCTCCACGTTCGACTTCTACGGCAATTTCGACAACCCGCCCGTCCCGCGCCCGCTGGACGCCTTCTCGGTGCGCATCCAGGACGGCGTCGTACTGGTCGATACGTTCGAGCTGCGCCGGCGCGAGAACTTCGCGCCCGAGCAGTTGACGTACGCCTGATCGGAGAGGCTCTTCGATGAAAAAGGAGATGCGCCGATGAAAAAGTACGACGTCATCAGTCTCGTTGCATTATTGGTGATCGTGGCCGCGCTGCCCGTCTACGCGCTGTGGGAACCGACCCGTATGCTCTACGCCCAACGGGAGCTGCGCGAGCAATTCCTGGCTTACGGCGCGGATATGTACATCAACAACTGTGCCTACTGCCACGGCGCACAGGGAGAGGGCATCGGTGCGATGCCGCCGCTGAACAACCCGGCCCTGTCTCAGGCGGATCAGAACCTGCTCTACCAGACCATCGCCCACTCGCCCCACGGCAGCGCGATGGCCGCCTGGCACATCGAAGAGGGCGGCATCCTCAACAGCTACCAGGTCGAAGGACTGGTGACGCTGATCCGCCACGCGAACTGGCAGCAGGTGGGCGCGCTGGCCGCGGCCCAGGGCTTCGCCCCACCCACCCCGGTGCAGCCGGAAGTGGCTATGGCGTCGATGGAGGGAACCCGCGCGACCCAGGAAGCCGACCCCCACGAGTGCCGCGCCTGCCACGAGGAGCCCGCCGTCCACGCCGAACAATTCGGCCTCAACTGCTCGCGCTGTCACACGTTGGACGCCTGGCAGCCCGCGCAACTGACGCGCCACACGTTCGACCTCGGCCACGGCGCAGAGCGCACTCTCGCCTGCCAGACCTGCCACACCACCACCTACTCCGAGCACACCTGCTACAACTGCCACGACCACACGCCCGAGGGAATGGCAGACGCCCACGCCGCTGAGGGCATTACGTCCTACGACGACTGCGTCGCCTGCCACCCCACCGGCGAGCCGGGCGAGGGGGAACGCTTCCGGGTGCACTACACGCCGCAGGAAGAGCATACCCTGCCCGTCTCCGGACCGTATGTGACCCACAACCAGGTCAGCAACACCCTCTTCGGCAGCAGCGCCGTATCCAGCCAGGGCACGGCGGCTCAGGCCGGCGGCTCGAATGGACAGCAGGCCAGCGGCGAACCGGCGGGCACGCCCCCCGCCCGGCATTCGCGAGTCGGCCATTAGGAGCGATGACGATGGAACTACAACTGCCCACTTTCTTACTGTCGCCCTTTGGCCGCCGCGTGACGTCGGTGATGGCTGTAGCCATCCTCGGCATTACCGCCTACACCTTCAAGAAAACCTACACCCCGGGGCCGCTCTCGGAGGCCCACCCGAACAACGAACCGCTGTGCGGCTACGAGTCGCACGCCAGCTTCGAAGACGAGTGCCTGCACTGCCACGCGCCGGTGCACTGCCTCAGCGCCGACCGCTGCCAGACGTGCCACATCGACGTCGCCCAGCAGCGCCAGGAGTCCGACGGGCTGCACGGCCTGCTCCCCGGCACCGACAAGTGCCAACGCTGCCACAACGAGCACGGGGGGCGCGAGGCGGTTCTCACCGAGGTCGCGTTCATCAATATCGACCACACGCGGTTGACCGGGTTTGCCCTGGCCCGCCACGCACTCGATTACGACGGCGCAGCGATGGCGTGCGAGAACTGCCACGGGCCGGACGAATTCGCCGCCGCGACGGTCGACTGCGTCACCTGTCACACCGCAGCCGATCCACTGTGGATGGACGAGCACCTGGCCGAGTTCGGCAGTGCGTGTACCCCCTGCCACGACGGCGTCGACCGCATGTCCGACTTCGAGCACGACGCGGCCTTCCCTCTCGCTGACGGCCACGCCGGTTTGGAGTGCGCCGACTGCCACGCCGGCTACGTCTTCGCCACCCCGCCGCGGGATTGCGTGGCCTGCCACGTGGACCCGGAGGTCCACCTGGGCCAATTCGGCCTCGACTGCTCGCGCTGCCATACCGCCGTCGCCTGGACCCCCGCCGAGTTGACGCGCCACGTCTTCCGGCTGGACCACGGTGACGAGGGAGAGGTCCCCTGTGAGACCTGTCACACAGGCAGTTACACGTTCTATACCTGTGACGAATGCCACGAACCCGACCAGGCGCGCATCGACCACCTGGGATATAGTTTCGCTTCTTTGGACGAGTGCGCCCGGTGTCATCCCACCGGCGCGCCGGGTGAGGGAGCGGTGCAGGCTGCCTCTGAGGAGGTGTTGGAATGACGACGACGAAACGCGTAGTGATCATTTTCGCTGTGGTGAACGGTCTGTTGCTGGCGGCGCTGGCGGGGCTGTACGTCCTTTCAGAGACGTATCCGTTCCGTCCCGGAGGCGTCTTCTACGGCGTGCAGGATACCGCCGAGCAGTGGCGGCTGCGTCTGACACAGGGCACAACGGCGCGGGCCGACCTGGCCATCGACCTGGCGGAACGCCGCCTGGGCGATCTGGCTCAGGCCGAAGCGCAGCGCATCGATCCGGCCGTCACCGCCTTCGGAGACGCGCTGGTGCAGGCCGCGCGCTACGCCGATATGGCCGCTTCGGACGATCGAGAACGGGTGTACGGCCGCGTGCAGACGCTGCTGACGCAAGCCGACCTCGTCGTGACGTCGCTGGCGCAGGGCAACCAGGCCAAGGTCATGGCGTTGAGCCAGACCATCGCCACCCTGCGCGCGGCGAGTTCGCTGGCCGAACTCGCGGCCCTGGTGCCGCTCGAAAACACCCTGGTCGGCGGCGCGACGATCCCCTTCCTGGAAAGCGAGGTCGACCACGAGGTCTACCCCCTCACCGACGGCCACGCCGACGTCGCCTGCGACGATTGCCACCAGGACGGGTTCTACGCCGGTACGTCGACCGAGTGTGAGGACTGCCATAAGCCGTCACTGGGTAATTTCTACGCCAGCTACCTCTACCCCAGCCACTTCGGCGGCGCGTGCACCGATTGCCACGACGTCGTCGGGTGGGATATGTCCGAATTCGACCACGTCGGCATCGTCGAGTGCACCTCCTGCCACCAGAGCGACATCCCCTTCAGCCACTACGTCCAGGCGAACAACAGCGCAGAAGATACGCGGTTGCTGGTGCGGCAGTCGGAGGGCACAGCTCTCGAGTACGCTTTCCCCGACCGGTGCGAGACCTGCCATCCCAGCACCGAAGCCTGGGATGACATCGACTTCGACCATACCGGCTTCACCGACTGCCGTCACTGCCACCTGGAAGACACGGACCCGGACGACACCTACAATCCGGTGACGCACTATCGCGGGCAGTGCTCCCGCTGCCACACGGTCGTCGATTGGAACGACATTCACTTCGACCACACCGGCTACACCGCGTGCGCCGACTGCCACAGCGACGACGTGCCGGCCGGGCACGTCTACGCCGGAACGTGCGCCAATTGCCACACCACCACCGACTGGAACGAGATCGCCTTCAACCACGCCGGGTACGCCAACTGTGTGGACTGCCACACGCGGCCCAATCATTATCACACGCAGTGCGCAGACTGCCACACCACCACCGATTGGAGTCAGCACACGTTCAGCCACAGCCGGCTCTCCAATTGCGCGACGTGCCACGCTGCCCAGGCGCCCGCCGGGCATTATGCAGGGCAATGCTCGAGCTGCCACTCCACGAACCAGTGGGGCGACCTCACACACAGGGACCTGGTGGACTGCGCCTCCTGCCACAGTATGGCCAGTCACTACCCTCTGGCGTGCTCTTACTGTCACGACACGGTGGCGTGGTGCAACGTCAATTTCGACCACACCCGAGCGGATGACTGCACAGTTTGTCACACCACGCCGGCGGGACACTGGCCCGGCAGTTGCAGCGATTGCCACAACACGTACAACTGGCGCACCGTCGAGTTCGTGCACAACATCTCCTCCAATTGCCTCGTGTGCCACGCGGCTCCCTCCAACCACTACACCGTCGCGTGCATCACCTGCCACACCACGACGAGTTGGGGCGTTGTCGTCGTCAACCACAGCAGCCTGTACGACTGTCTCGCCTGCCACGCGCAGCCGGACGGACACTGGCCCGGCCAGTGCAGCGACTGCCACACGACGTCGAACTGGGCCGATGCCACATTCAACCACGCGGGCTACACCAACTGCAAGGCGTGCCACGCGCAAGAGCGGCCGGCCAACCACGCCCGCGGGCAGTGCTCGCGCTGCCACACCACCGACACGTGGGCCGTTCCCAGCACGCCGACACCCACCAACACGCCCTTGCCGCCCACGCCGACAAACACCCCGGTCCCGCCGCCCACACCGACCAGCACGCCCTTGCCGCCCACACCGACGAACACCCCGGCCCCGCCCCCCACACCGACGAGCACGCCCACGCCGGTCGGCGTGCCGTAACGCCTTGAAAGAGCGCGTACAACGCGCATTCGGTCAGTTTGCGATGCGGACGTTTCCAAAATCGCCCGTTGAAAAAGGTTCACCAGATTAGAAAGGAGAGTAAGGAAGATGAAGAAAGTATTGATCGTTCTGTTGGTGCTGGCAGTGATGTTGGTCGCCGTGCTGCCGGCCAGCGCCGCGTCGGATAACGCGCAAAATCAGGATCCGCCGGAAGGGTGCCCTGGTCAGACGGGAGTGGAACACGAGCCCCCGGGCTGGTCCCAGGTCTCTGACGGGCAAGGGGGGTCTGGGACCGGGCCCTAAAGGTCTTGCCCGGTGCGGCCTATCCCTCCCCAAGGCCGCATCGGGCAGGCTCTCGGAGCCAGGTTTCTCCCTTCATTTCTTGCGACAGGCGGGGCCACAAGCTCCGCCTGTTCGCATAGTAGGGCGCGATTGAGTCGCGCTCCTACCCGCGTCTTGTCGTCCCTCGTCTTTCGTGCTACAATCTTTCCGCCATTGTAACTGCTCAGCTTACGCTTCGCAGTTGCCTTTCCCGCCGCGGAAAGGGGGAGTGGGGGTTTTGCGGGCGGCTTCGCCGCCCGCAAAACCCCCACCTTCTCCCTTCGACGCGCCAAGCAGGTAGCTGCCAGGCGCACAGCCTGAGCAATTACCCGCTATTCCATCGCAAGGGAGGAAGCCTTGGCCGATGTAGGCATCGTCATCGTCAGTTACAACACGCGCGACCTGCTGCGCACGTGCCTGGAGACCGTCTACGCCAGCCAGGGCGGCGTCTCGTACCAGGTGTGCGTGGTCGACAACGCCTCGCCCGACGACAGCGCCGCCATGGTCGCCACGGCGTTCCCTCAAGCCATGCTGATCGCCAACCCCGAGAACGTCGGCTACCCCGCCGCCAACAACCAGGGTCTGCGCGCGCTCGGGTTCCCAGACCAGGCACACGCCCCCCGCTTCGCACTGCTGCTGAACCCGGATACGGAACTCCCACCCGACGGCCTGGCGCAGATGCTGGCCTTTATGGACGCCCACCCCGACGCCGGCGTCGCCGGCCCCAGGCTGAACCTCCCCAACGGCGCGTTGGACCTGGCCTGCCGGCGCTCGTTCCCCTCTCCAGAGGTCTCCCTCTACCGGCTTTCCGGATTATCCACCCTCTTCCCGCGCAGCCGCCGCTTCGGGCGCTACAATATGACCTACCTGGACCCCGCCCAGATGACGGAAGTGGACGCCGTGGTCGGAGCCTTCATGCTCGTCCGCAGCGAGGCGATTCGCCAGGTCGGCCTGATGGACGACGCGTTCTTTATGTACGGAGAGGACCTCGACTGGTGCTATCGCATCAAAGCACAGGGATGGAAGGTGTACTACAACCCGGCCGTGACCGTCCTACACGTCAAGCGGGCGGCCAGCCGCCACAGCAGCCGCGCCCAGGTGGAGTTCTGGCGCGCGATGTCCCTCTTCTACCACAAACACTACGCCGCCCACACCCCCTGGCCCGTGCACCTGCTGATTACGGGCGTGATCGGAATGCGGACGAAGCTAGAACAACTACGGCAGTGGCTCAAGAAACGGAGCTAGAGGAGTATGAAGAAGCGACAGGCTCAACTTTTGGCGATGACCGCCACTCTGATCCTCACCGATGCGGTGATGGCAGCGCTGGCCTTCTACCTGGCCTACCAGTTCCGACAGTGGTTCCCCTTCCCCGATCCGGCCACCGACGTTATGCCCTACAACCGGTACGCGCCGCTGACGCTCACCCACACCCTATCCGTCCTGCTCACCCTGGCGTACAGCCGCCTCTACCGGCTCACCCGCGCCCCCTCTCGCGTGGACGAATTCTACCGCGTCGTCGGGGCGGGCACGGTGGGCACGGTGCTCGGCGTGGCCTTCTCCTACCTGCTGTTCAAAGGCACACCTCTGGAGCAGGACTACTCGCGCGGCATGGCCATCTACGCCTGGCTGTTGACCATTCTGTGCGTGACCATCGGGCGGGTCGTGCATGGACGGTTCAGGGCCGCCCTGCAGGCGCGCGGGTGGGGACGGGACCGCGTGTTGGTGGTGGGCACCGGCGAGGTCGCCCGCATGATCCTGCACAAGATTCAGGGCAGCCCCAGCCTGGGCTACCAGGTCGTGGGAGCTGTCTCTACGGACGGTGAATCAGATATGACGCTCCCGGCCACCATTCTCGGTCGTGGGAGCGATCTGGCGCACCTGATCGAGCAGCACCAGATCGACGACGTCATCATCGCCCTGCCCGAAGCGACCCACCAGGACATCCTCGCTCTGATCTCTGAGTGCGAGCGCGGCAAAGCGACGATCAAGGTCTACCCCGACGTCTTTCAAATCATGGCCGGGCAAATGGACATCGGCGACCTGGGCGGCTTGCCCCTGCTGACGCTGCGCGACATCGCCCTGCGCGGCTGGCGGCAGGGCATCAAGCGCGCCATGGATATTGTCGGGGCGTTGGCCGGGCTCATCCTCGTCTCGCCACTGATGCTGTTCACCGCCATCCTGATCAAGCTGGACTCGCCCGGAGCGGTGTTCTACGTTCAAGAGCGCATGGGATTGGACGCGCGACCCTTCCCGATGCTCAAGTTCCGCTCGATGCGCCAGGACGCTGAGGTCAATGGACCGGGCTGGACCAAGCCCAGCGATCCGCGCGTCACCCGCCTGGGCAACATCCTGCGCCGGCTCAACGTCGACGAGCTGCCGCAGTTGATCAACGTGCTGGTGGGAGAAATGAGCCTCGTCGGCCCGCGCCCGGAGCGCCCGGTCTACGTCTCCCAATTCCGCCGCTCCATCCCACGTTACATGGACCGCCACCGCGCGAAGGCCGGGTTGACCGGCTGGGCGCAGGTCAACGGCTTGCGCGGCGACACGTCGATCACCGAGCGCACCAAGTACGACCTGTGGTATATCGAAAACTGGTCGGTCCTGCTGGACATCAAGATCATCATCCGCACCGCGTTCAGCTTCTTCCACTCGCCGAACGCGTATTGAACAGGTGCCGGTTGGATGAAAAACGACAGGGGCAAGCCAATGGCTCGCCCCTGTTCCTAGTTGTCATTGCAAGCCGCCGAAGGCGGCGAAGCAATCTCCTGATCGCGTTTTGGGGATTGCTTCGGGCGCTAAAGCGCCCTCGCAATGCTCCCATCTGAACGGTTACTGTGAACTATGCTGCGCGGCGGGTGAGGAAGAACAGCAGCGCGACGGCTATCGCCACGACCAGCAGCAAGATGCCACCGATGCGGGCAATCCACGTCAGCGCGCCGGCACCCTGGGATGCTCCGCCCTGATCCTCATCCTCGGGATCGGTCGTGTCGCCACCAGCGCCCTCACTGCGCTGCGCGCCGAGGGCCACGTCCAACGTCGCGCCGGCGGTCAGCCCCACCGAGGCATACGCCGGCCCGCTGACCGCGTACCCGTCGGGAGGCTGCATCGTCACGCGGTACATGCCTGGAGCGAGCGCACTGAAGCAGTAGGGTTCACTCAAGCCGTCGGTCGTGTATTGGCCGCGCAGACCGGCCGCATCCCCCAGCGAAAACGAGACGTTGGCCAAAAGCTCTTCCGTGTCTTGCTGGCAGAAGGAATCGCCATTCCGGTCGTTGAACGCCAGCACGCAGATCGTGCCGGTGTCCCCTCCCTCGGCGACCTGCGCCGGGGTGGGACTGGCCGCATCGGCCGGGGCCTGCGTCGGCGCAACAGGCACGGCCGTCGGTGGAGCCGACGGGATGGAAATCACCAACGCCTGGTCGACGGAGATGAGGTTGTTCGGACCGATGGACCCGGCATTCAACTGTTGGATCTGCTCCATCGGCACGTTATACATCAGGGAAATGCCGAAAAGCGTATCGCCGGGCTGGACGACGTGGACGATCGCACCGTCAGGGCGGGGCGTCGGCGTGGCCCGCGGCGTGGGTGACGGGCCGGGGGTGTACGTGGGCGGGGCCGGGAGCGGGGTGTTCGTCGCCGTCGCCGGCGGCGTGGTGTAGACCAGAGAGGCGTCGTCGATGTAAATGTCGTTGTGCTTGACCGGCCATTTGGTGGTGCCGCGGATAAAGACGGTCACGTTGCCGTTCTGCCCAACCTGCGCCTCCACCGGGCCGATCAGGCGGAACTCATCGTAGGAATAGCCGCTGGCCCAGACGATACTCGGACTCCACGGGTTGGTGCCGCCGTTGGGGTCAATCCCCACGCGGAACAGGGTCTGGTACGCGTCGGCGCAGGAATAAGCGCTGTGTTCGTCGTCGTCGCAGGCCCACGCGTGGGCGTAGGCGGAGAAGCGAACAGTAGCGCCGGGTGTCAACCCTGTCACGGTCTGGTAGACGCCCGAGTCGATCGAGCGGAAGAAACCAAACTGCATAATCGCGTACATGCCACTGCGCACACGCGCCGGCGGCCCAAGGAAGGGGTCTGCGTTGGGAATGACCTTACACTCGGGGCGGCCATAGGGCCGCCCATCGACCGGGTTCGTCCCTTCGCTCCAGTACGTAACCCAGCCTTCCGGCGTGAAGATCTCTCCGTACACAGCGCCGGTGAACGTATCGCGAGTCCAGTTATTCGCGCACCATCCACCACCGCAACTGCCTTCGAACCCAGGATTTCGTAGGAGCTCCTGTCCCACTGCCTGCGGTTTAGGCGCTGCTCCCACCCACATCGGCGCCATCGTCAAAAACAACAGCCCTAACAACAGCACGCTTCCAACAACACGTCCATATTTATTCAGCATCTTTTCTTTCACTCCTGCTCAATGCAACTTACTACTGACATGACAATTCGCAGCCACTTTGGCCGCGAACAGGGTTAGCCGGCAGCCAAAGGTACCTCTGGCTGATCCGGCCTGCAACCGACAAGTTGAGATAACGTCGGCAATATGGTGTCGTTTTACCTCTCTTCTGGCTGACCAACGGGGAAAAATTATAACATAATACAGTATCTTGTCAATAAACGGGCAACCGCCTCTCGACGGGGCAAGTCGAGAGGCGGTTCCCTAAACCAAGGAGGCTCCTTTCGCAGTTATCATTATAAGATGGAAATGTCGTTTTTGGGTAAAGAAAAGCTGAAAATCATTCGGTTGACTTCCAATACAGGCGTCCTATAATGCAGCGTGAAAGGAGCCTCACAGTGAACGCAGAGATAAAGTGCCTCATCCCCGCGCGCGAGGCGCGGGTGGAGATACGCGTGGTCAATTCGCGCTTCATTACCACGGCCGCACCCGTGTTTAACGTCGACGAGGCTAAAGCGTTCGTCGAGCGCATCAAGGCCGAGTTCGCCGACGCGACGCACAACGTCTCGGCCTTCGTGATCGGCCACGGGGCCACGGTGACCGCGCACTGCACCGACGACGGCGAACCGGCGGGGACGGCAGGCCGGCCGGCGCTGGCCGTGCTGCAAGGCAGCGGGCTGGGCGACGTGGCGGTGGTGGTAACGCGCTATTTTGGTGGGACGAAGCTGGGGACGGGCGGACTGGTGCGTGCCTACGGCGACGCAGTGCGCGAAGTGCTGGCCGTGCTGCCCCGCGCCGCCAAGATGCCGACGCACACGGTCTCGATCGTTGCGCCCTACAGCCTCTTCGAGCGCCTGCGACTTTCGATCGCCGCCCACGGCGGGCAGATCGAGAAGGAAGACTTCGCCGCCGAGGTGACCGTCCACGCGCGCTTCCCCGTGTCCCGCTTCGACGCGTTCCAGACCGCCCTGCAAGAGCTCTCCGGCGGCAACCTGACGGCCACGATCACCGCGACGGACGAAGCAACCATCATGCCGGTCAGTTAGCGGTAGGGGCGCGACGCGCATCGCGCCCCTACCTATTTTCTGCCAAAACCCCGCCGCGCGACCCACACGACGGCCAAAACAGCCACTGCCAGCCCCCCCACCCCCGTGCCGATGAGCACGATGCTTCCTCCCGAAAGCGTGGGCGGAGCCTCCATCGTGGGGGCGGGGGACGGCTGTGGCGCGGGAGACGGCGTGGCGGATGAGGCAACGGTGGGCACGACCGTCGCCGCTGCCGTGGGCGTTGGGAGTGGCGTCGGGGACGCCAACACCGGCGTGGGCGCGCGTTCCGGCACTGCGCCGGCGTCGGCCACCTGCGCCACGACCGCGTCCCCCGCAGCGAAGACGTCCAGCATCCCGTTGGCCATCACGAAGCCGGCGTTCTCGCCCAGGTCAAGCTGCGCCGCGCGCAGGTCGAGCACAAAGACGACGTTCTGCCCCACCACGCGCGCCCCTGCCTGCGTGATCTCCAGGGCCGTGTCGTCCGTCAGGCCCAGCGCCGGCACGTCGGGGCGGTTGTAGGCCAGCGAGAAAAGACGACCCCAGCGGTCGTCGGACTGCACCTGCGGCTCGATCGTCGCGTCGAGCAGGCCCAACCCTGCCCGGATGTCCGTCTGCCCCAGCCAGAACGACTTCTGCACCGCGATTTCGACCGCGTCCGCCTCGGCGGGGGTGGGCCCGTGGGCAGAGAACGCCACGCCGAGGACGGCGGCTGCGGCGTTGTCGGCCAGGAGCGGCGTGCCGCTGCGCCAGGCGTCGCCCAGCGCGCCCAGCCGCTCCGCCGCCAGAAGCGATTGGTCGCGGGCGATGAAGGCAATCGCCGCGTAGCTGCCGTCGATGGACAGCGGCGCGTCATCGTCGCCCGAGAGCACCACCACCTCGGCGGGGAGCCCCAGCGCCTCGGCCAGACGGTCGGCGGCGCGCTGGGCCGAGCGGTCGTTGGGGTACCCGGCGGCAACGACCAGCAGCGGGTCGTCCCCCTCGACCAGGCCGGCGAAGTGGACGAGCACGGGGTGGTCGGCAGTGGCCTGGCTCAGGTTGCCCGCCAGGAGCAGCGGCCCGGCTCCGGTGGGGAGCGCCAATTCCAGGCTGCGCTCCAGCACGGGCGGCGCAGCACCCAGCGTATGCTGCCGGGTCGCCAGGTCATAGCCGAAGTCGCCCGGGGCCAGCAGGTGCACCAGGACGTTGCGCAGGCTGAGGGTGTGGTTGGGGCCGCGGTACCGGACGCCCTCGGCGGCGTGGTAGGTGGCCGCGTCGAAGACGGCCACGGTGTAGAGGCCGATGACGTCTTCCAGGAGCGTGCCGCCGCGCAGGTGAACGCCGGTGTAGGCGTCCACGCCGATGCCGACGTGCGGCACGTCGGGGCGGGAGATGGCTTCCAACAGCCGCCCGACGCGGCTGCGCTGGAAGAAGTGCTGGTCGACGATTGCATCTTGCACGCCGAAGGACAGACCGCGCCGGTCGGCGCTGTTCCAGACCATACTCGCGCCGAAGTCGAGCGCGTTGGCGCGGGCGAAGTTGGCGTTGTAGTCGGCGATCATCGTCGCCGAGAGCGTGCCGCACCCGGCGCTGGTTCCGGCGAAGACCGCGCCGCGGGCGTAGGCCGCTGCCAGCGCCGCCTCGACGGGCGTGCCGACCAAGACCTCCATCGCCGCGCCCTGGTCGCCGCCCAGGATGAAGACGGCGGTGGCGGCGTCGAAGAGGGCCGCGTTGGCAGGGTCTAAAGCGTCGTCGCGCACGAAGACCGGCGCGGTGACCGCGGTGCAGGTGACCCCGGCGGGGGCAGCGCGCTGGCACGCGCCTTCGATCTCGACGCGGCGGTACTCGGCGTCCTCCAGGTTGAGCGCCAGCTCGGCCTCGGTGATCGACTCGGCGTTGCTGGTGTAGGTGGTGGGGAGCACCACGATGCGCACCACGCCATCCTGCGCGCGGGCGACCATCGTCTCGGCGATGCCGGGGTAGGTATCCGAGTACCCCCCGCCAACGAGAATCAGCGTCGTTTCGGGGCTGCCCTGGGCGGCCGTTGGCGCGGCGATAGAAAGGGCCAACGTCAACAGTGCAAGCAGAGAGATGAAGGCATGTCGTGTCATGTTGTCCTCTTTTTAGTGCTACAACGAGATTTCGCGATCGTTGGGCTTCGCTCGTTGTCTCTGGTATCAATCTTCGCCACGAATTGACACGAATTGACACGAATTTGTATTCAATTCGTGGCATAGTTCAGAAATCTGAGAAGTTAGATTGACACTTCACCATCCGGCCTGTCATTCTGAGTGATCCGCCGAAGGCGGCGAGCGAAGAATCTGCCCCCGCAGTGTCAAAAGGGCGGTTTTTTGGCCGAAAGGGGGCAGATTCTTCGTCGCTCCGGCCGCTATGCGGCCTCCGCTCCTCAGAATGACGTGCTTCGACAACAACGCGCTATGCCATTCAGACGAAGGCGCGAAAAGTGTCAATCTAACCTAAACCATACCCAATTCGTGCAAATTCGTGTCCATTCGTGGCTGATTGGCGTTATCTTTTCTCTACGTGGTGCGGGTCGAGCGCGTCGCGCAAGCTGTCGCCCATATAGTTGACCGCGACGACGATGATGAAGATCATCAGGCCGGGGAAGATGGCCGTCCACGGGGCGGTGGTCATCTGGTTCTGCGTGCCGCTGAGCATATTGCCCCAGGTGGGCGTGGGGAGTTGGACGCCGAAGCCCAGGTAGGAGAGGCCCGACTCGCTGATGATCGCCCCGGCCAGGCCCAGTGTGGCGGCGACGATAGCCGAAGAAGCGGCGTTGGGCAGGATGTGCAGCAGAAGGATGCGCGCGTCGCTGGCCCCGATGACCCGTGCCGCCAGGGTATACTCACGGCCGCGTTGTTCCAGCGCCGAGGCGCGTATCAAGCGCGAGACGCCCATCCAGGAAAGGCAGCCGATGACCAGGGCGATGGGTGCGAACGTGCCCGGTCGCAGCCAGGGCAGGTCCCAGGCCCGCAGCAGGGTGATCAGCACGATCAGCACGAAGAGGCGCGGGACGGAGAGGAAGACGTCGGCGATGCGCATGAGGATCGAGTCGATCCAGCCGCCGTAGTAGCCCGAGACCAGGCCGACGAGCGTGCCCACGCTGATCGAAACGAGCACCGAAAGCAGGCCGACCGTAAGCGAGATGCGCCCGCCGTAGAGGACGCGCGTCCAGATGTCACGCCCCAGGTCGTCGGTGCCCATCCAGTGCTCGCGCGAGGGGGGCTGGAAGCGGTTGAGCAGGTTCAGCTCGGTGGGGGTGTAGGGGGTAAGGAGCGGCGCGGCGATCACGGCAGCGGCGATCATGAGAAAGATCGCGGTGCCTGCCAGGCCGATCTTGTTGCGGGAAAAGCGCCGCCAGACGTTAGCTACCAGAGAGCGATGCTCGCGGACGTCTTCGTTATGGGTTGCATGAAGTGCAGAGTCTACCATCGGTGCCCTCCCCAGTTACGAGAGCCGGATGCGTGGATCCAGCAGTACGTAGATCACGTCGACCAGCAAGTTGGAGACGACGATCAGCGCGCTGAAGATCATCAGCACGGCCATGATCACCGGGATGTCGGGCTTGAGGGCACTGTCGAAGAAGAGGCGCGCCATCCCCGGCCACCCGAAGATCGTCTCGGTGAAGAGCGCGCCGCCAAAGAGGTAGGGCACGTCGAGGGCCAGAAGCGTCACCACCGGGATCAGGGCGTTGCGCAGGGCGTGGCGTAGGACGACGGTCTGTTCGTACAGACCTTTGGCGCGGGCCGTGCGCAGGTAGTCCTGGTTGATCACTTCCAACATCGAGGAGCGCGTGTAGCGCACGTAGCCCGCGGCAGTGACCAGCGAGATCATCGTCACCGGCAGCACCAGATGTTTGACCCGGTCGATCAGAGAGAACTCAGCCCCCAGGGTCATCATACCAGCGCCGGGCAGCCAGCCCAACTTGACGTGAAAGACGATGATCAACAGCAGCCCAAACCAGAAAACGGGCAGCGACTGCCCGGCAAAAGCCAGCGTGGTGATGATATTGTCGAGCAACGAATACTGTTTGAGTGCCGAGATGATGCCAATGGGGATGGCGATGACCAGCGTCACGATGAATCCCACCCCCATGAGGAGCATCGTGTTGGGCAACCGGTCGGCAATCTCTTGCAGAGCCGGGCGGCGGGTGACGAAGGAGTTACCCCAATCCCCCTGGAGCATGCTCCCCAGCCAACGCGCGTAGCGCACCGGCACCGGCTGGTCGAGGCCGTACTTGGCCCGCAACCGGGCGTAGTCTTCCGCGGTGTAGTCCGGGTTCTCCTCGTAGGAGGCCATAATCCCCCCAGGGAACGAGCTGACCAGGCCGAACAGAATCACGCTGATAATGAATAGAATAAGGATAGATTGCAACGCACGGCGGATAAGATATTGAGTCATAATTGCTGCTCCGGTCAAAATCGATGCGATGCCTACTTCGAAAATAGCCCTGGCTAAAGTAGGGCGGGTTTCAAACCCGCCGCCCTCGTTCAACGAATGCCTTGCAGGGGCTCCGCCCCTGCACCCCGCCGGGGA
>JAFGOJ010000379.1 GCA_016926575.1 Anaerolineae bacterium
AATCTTGGGCGCGGTGAAGCCGGTCAGGGCGTCGTTGCCGGTTATCTCGATGAGGCGTTTTTTGCCCAGCTTTTCGCGGATTTCGTCACACTCCGCCGCCGTGCGCTGGTCGTTCCACAGTATCGCGGGGCGCAGCACCTTGCCCGCGTCGTCCAGCAGCACCAACCCGTGCATCTGCCCCGTCAGCCCCACGCCCTTGACCTCTTCCGGGCCTACACCCGACCGCGCAAGCACCTCGCGGACGCTCTCGACGGTCGCGCCCCACCAGAGCGAGGGGTGCTGCTCCGTCCACATAGGGCGGGGCGTGTCGTAGGTGTATTCCGACGACGCGACGCCGACGACCTCGCCGTCGTCGCGCATCAAGAGTGCCTTCGTGGCCGTCGTCGACGAGTCGATACCCAGAAAGTATGTCATGACAGCGTTTCTCCTTTGACCATCAGCGGACACCCAGCAGAAGCTCGATGGTCAACTGGTCGAGCCGCTCGTACGGCAGACCACGCGCGCCCAGCGCAACCCGGTCGAACTTCGCGGCCTTCAACGCCTCCGCCTTGTCCGGGCTGTATGCCCCCGTGAAGGAGGCGGTCGAGCCGTCGTCGGCGTTGACCTCTGCCAGGATGGCCTGTATCTCGGAGTCGGCGTTCCACTGCTCCGCTTTATCCTTCAGGGCCAGGTAGGTTCGCATGCAGCCCCGCGCGAAGTCCTTCACGCCCTCGTAGTCCTCGGTGCGGTAGGCGTGGGCGTCGAAGTGGCGGCTGCCGTCGTAGCCCACGTCTTCCAGGAGCTTGACCAGGAAAAACGCGCTCTTCAGGTTCACCGAGCCGAAGCGAAGGTCCTGGTCGTAGCGGCCAAAAGCCTGGTCGTTCAGGTCGATGTGGAAGAGCTTGCCCGCCTCCCACGCCTGCGCCACGCCATGCACGAAGTTCAACCCCGCCATGTGCTCGTGTGCGACCTCCGGGTTGACGCCGACCATCTCGGGGTGGTCGAGCGTCTCGATGAAGGCGAGCATGTGCCCGGTGGTGGCGTTGTAGATGTCGCCGCGCGGCTCGTTGGGCTTTGCTTCCAGGGCAAACCTCAGGTTATAGCCCCGGTCCATGACGTATTCGCAAAGGAAGTTCATCGCGTCACGGCTGCGCCTGATTGCCTCGACCGGGTCCTTGGCGGCGTCGGTCTCGACGCCCTCGCGCCCGCCCCAGAAGACGTAGACGCCGGCTCCAAGCTCCACGCCCAGGTCGATGGCGTTTATCGTCTTGTGAAGGGCGTATGCCCTTACTTTCGGGTCGTTTGCCGTGAACGCGCCGTCCTTGAATGCGGGGTCGCCGAACAGGTTGGTCGTCGCCATGGGCACGACCAGGCCCGTCTCGTCCAGCGCCTTCTTGAAATCGGCGACGATTCTGTCGCGCTTGGCGGGCGTGGCGTCGATGGGAACCAGGTCGTTGTCGTGGAAGTTCACGCCGTATGCGCCCACCTCCGCCAGCAGGTGAACAAGCTCCACTGGAGAAAGGCGCGGGCGCACCGGGTCCCCGAACGGGTCGCGCCCCACGTTGCCCACCGTCCACAGGCCAAACGTGAATTTATGTTCCGGTTTGGGTTCATAGTCAGACACGGTAATACTCCTTTCAACTCAGGGTTATTGTAACGTCCGGGGCGACCGCCGGGTCAACGCCCCATAATGGCAGTCTCGACGGTCAGCTTGTAGTGAGCATGCCCCAGCTTGGAGACGATGGGCAGGTTGTAGGGGCAGCGCGGCTCACACTCTCCGCAGTCGGTGCAGGCGTCGGCCCGAATCTCCATGTTGGCGTAGGCGGCACGCGCCCGCTCCTCGTTGGTGAACCAGAAGCGCAAGACCTGCCGCATCCAGAAATCACCGGGGTCGCGCACCACGCCGTCCCACATCTGGCGGTCGTACCAACCCTCCAGGGTGAAGATGCGCGGGATGTCCACGCCTTCGGGGCAAGGAAGGCATTTATCGCACAGGCGGCAGACGTAGTTGCCCAACTCCGGCGATTCGGCAAACAGCCGCTCTCGCTCCGCGTCGTCCATCGGCGTGAACGCTTCGGCCCGGGCAATGTCCTGCTCGAGGATGGCCGGGGTGTTCATCCCGGCGACCATGACGTGTATGGGCAGGCTCCAGGCGTAGCGAAATGCCATTTCGGCAGAGCGCCACAAAAAGCCATCGCCGACGACCTTCATACCGACCACGCCGACGCCCCGCTCCAGTGCCATGGGCAGCAGCTTTTCCTCGGTCAGCGGGAAGTTAAAGCGGTCGTAGAAGTTGAAACCGGTCATGATGAGGTCGAAGGGGTAGGCTTCCAGGGCGCGGATTAAAAGCTGGGGGTGCCCGTGGGTCGAGATGCCGATAAAACGCACCTGCCCGGCATCGCGGGCGGCCTCGGCGGCACGTAGTGCGCCGTCGGGCGCGAGGATGCGTTCCAACTCCTCCCCGGTCTGGACGTGGTGCATGAAGAGCGCATCCACGTGGTCGGTTTGCAGGCGGCGCAGGCTCCCTGCAAAGGTGGCAGCGGCGGCGTCCCTTTCGCGCTCGTTGCACTTGGTAGCCAGGATGCACTCGCCACGCCGCTCGGCCATGACCCGCCCCACCTTGCGCTCCGACTCGCCGTTGCCGTACTGCGGGGCCGTCTCGACGTAATTACCCCCTGCGTCCAGGTATCGGTGCAGCAGCGCGGCGGCCTCGTCGTCGCCTATCTCCAACAGGTGAAACCCGCCGATGCCCAGGATGGACGTTTTCAGGCCGGTGCGGCCCAGTGTTCGGTACTGCATAGAATACCTTCCCGTATATTTATATCACTACATCTACCGCTACATCACCGCCGCTTGCGGAGCTGGTCTAGCATGATGGCCGTCACGATGACGAATCCCTGCACCGCCTGCAGCCAATAGGCCGACACGCCCGTGAGAATCAGCCCGTTGCGAAGCACCTGCATGATGGCCGCGCCGAGCAGCACACCCAGAATCGTGCCCTCACCACCCATGAGGCTGGTGCCGCCCACCACCGCAGCGGCGATGACGTCCAGCTCGTAGCCCGTCGCAGCCGTCGGGGCGGCGACGCCCAGGCGGGCGGTCATCAGCACACCGCCGATGCCGGTCAGCAGGCCACACAGGGAATAGACCATTATCTTGACCCGGTCGGTGTTGATGCCCGACAGCCGGGTCGCCTCTTCGTTGCCACCCACGGCGTAGATGCGATAACCCCACTTGGTGCGGGTGAGGAACAGGGAGGTCAGCAGCGCCAGCACCAGCGTGAATATGAGCGGCAGCGGCACGCCCATGTCGCCGACGGGGATGTCGTGCTGGCCCAGGTAGCGGAAGCCGTCCGGCAGGTCGCGCACCGGCCAGCCACCGGTCAGGCCGTTGCAGATGCCGCGTGCCATGAGCAGTGTGCCCAGCGTTGCGATAAACGGCGGGAGCTTGCCCTTTGTGAGCATCAGCCCGTTGGCCGTGCCGACCAGGAGGCCGACGACCAGCCCGCCGAGCACGGCCAGGGGAACCGGTACCCCGGCCACCAGCAGCATCGCGCTCGCCAGCCCCGACAGGCCCATCACCGAGCCGACCGAAAGGTCAATGCCCGCGGTGATGATGACAAGGCACTGCCCGAAGGCACTGATGGCAACCCAGGAAAAGGCACGCAAAATGTTGAAGATGTTGGTGCTGGTGAGGAATGTGTCGGTGTAGATGGACAAAAATACGACCATAGCCAGCAGTATCAAAAAAACACCCATTTCCTGCCTGGCGACGATGGCCCGCCAGTTGAAACTCCGCGCCTGCGTCCGGTTCTCGTTGGCCGGGGTCGAATTGACATTGCTCATGTCTCTTCTCCTTCTTAGTTATATGTTCCGTTCAAGATGTCGTTTCCCATTTCACCGCTGGCGTAGGCCATGATGATTTCCTGGGTGGCCTCCGCACGGTCAAGGATGG
>JAFGOJ010000380.1 GCA_016926575.1 Anaerolineae bacterium
ATCCCGCCGAGCCTGCGCGACGCGGCCGCGCTGCTGCGCGCCTCGCCCTGGCAGGTGTGGCGCGAGATCGACCTGCCGATCATCGCCCGCGCCGTGTTGGTGGGGGCCGTCTTCGCCTTCACCATCTCGATGGGCGAGTTCGGCGCGACCGCCCTGATCTACCGCCCTGAGTTTCCCACTATGCCCGTGGCGATCTACCGCCTGCTGGGCCAGCCCGGCACGACCAACTATGGCCAGGCCCTGGCCATGTCGACGCTGCTCATGCTCGTCTGCGTGGTGGGATTTCTGGGCGTCGAACGCTACCGTGGCACGTTTTGAGGCTCAGTCCCGCTTCAACGCTTCCTCGATCCCGTTGCCGACGAGGTGCGCTGCCAGGACCGTCAGCGTCAGGGCCAACCCGGGGAAGACGCTGATCCAGGGGCCATCGCGCAGGTAACCGCGCCCCTCGGCCAACATTGCCCCCCACTCCGGCGTGCCGAGAGGTGCCCCCAGGCCCAGAAAGTTCAGCGCGGCCCCGTTGATCAAGATCCAGCCCAATTGCGTGGTGGCGAAAGCGATGAGGACGGGAGCCGCGTTGGGCAAGATGTGGCGCAGGGCAATGCGCAGGGGCGGGCAACCCACGGAACGTGCGGCGTCGATGTAGGGCCGGCTGCGGATTTCCAGGGCGACGCTGCGCACCATGCGCGCGTGCGCCGGCGCTGCGGTGATGCCGACCGCAACCGCCACCGGCAGCAAGCCGGTGCCCAGGATGGCCACCACCACCATCGCCAGAAGGAGCGCCGGAAACGCCAGCAGCGCATCGACCACGCGCATCGTCAAGGCATCCACGCGCCCGCCGAGGCTGCCTGCTGCGAGACCCACCGGCAGCCCCAGCACGAACGTCACCACAAGTGCCGCCATCGCCATCCCCAGCGTCCACCGCCCGCCCCACACCAGCCGGGAAAGCACGTCGCGCCCCAGCGCGTCGGTGCCCAGCACGTGCCCGGCGGCGGGTGGGAGCAGGACCTGGGCCGGGTCGGCGAAGCGCGGGTCGGTGGGCAGCAACGGCGGGAGGACGAGCGTCTCCAGCACGAGCAGGACCAGCCACGCCAGGGCCAGCGCCGTCACAGGTTGACGCAGCAAGGGGCGCCGCGCGCGTGCAGTCCACTCGATCACAGCGCCTCCCGGATGCGGGGATCGACCCAGGCTTGCAGCAGGTCGGCCAGCAGGTTGACCAGCATAAAAGCGACGGCGCTGAAGAGCACCACCCCGCGCACGACCGGCACGTCCTGCCACAGGATCGCCTCGACGGCCAGTTGGCCCAGTCCGCTGCGCGCGAACACGGATTCGGTGATCACCGCGCCGCCGAGCAGGAAACCGAGCTGCAGGGCAGAGACGGTGATGGCAGGCCCCAACGCGGCGCGCAGCACGTGGACGAAGAGCACGCGGTGCGCGGGAAGCCCGCGTGCCCGCGCCGCGAGGATGAACTGAGCGTCGAGCACCTCCACGCTGCGCGTGCGCACGATGCGGGCGATGGAACCGGAGAGGGCAAAGCCGAGCACCAGGGCCGGCAGCACCAGGTGGCGCAGGCTGCCCGACCCCGTCGCCGGGAACCAGCGCAGGTGTAGCGCGAAGACCAGGATCGCCAGCAGGCCCGACCAATAGGTGGGGACCGAAATCCCCACCACGGCGACCGCAGTGGCCGCTGCGTCGACCCAGGTGCGGCGGCGGATGGCCGCCAGGACGCCCAGACCGATGCCCACCGCGATGCCCACGGCCGTGGCGACCCCGGCGAGTTCGGCCGTGGGGGCCAGTTGCTCCGCGATCATGCGGCTCACCGGCCGGCCGTGCAGCCAGGACCGCCCGAGGTCTCCCTGAACCAGTTCACCCAGGAAGCGGGCATACTGCCGCAGCAGCGGGTCGTCCAGGCCCAGTTCGGCGCGCTGCCGGGCGATTTCCTCTGACGTGGCCCCGGAGGCGGCCAGAAGCGCCTGGGCGGGATCGCCGGGCGTCAGTTGGAGCGCGCCGAACGCCAGCGTCGCCACGAGCCACAGGACGAAGAGCGACTGGAGCAGCCTGCGCCCGATGTACTTCGCCATCATCGAACCCGCCTCACGGCCAGGTTTCCGGGTAAGCCGGAGAGCGGTAGGGCCAGGTTACTCTTCCAGCGTCACGTCGATCAGGATGGGGAACCACCCCTGCGCGTCGAAGCGCAGGTCAGACACGCTGCCGCTGACGCCGTTGAGGTTGACGTAGTCGCGGATGGGGAGCACCAGCGCTTGATCCATCACGCGGAGCTGAACCTGGCGGTAAAGAGCGTCGCGCCGCGTCTCGTCGGACGTGCGGGCGGCTTCCTCCAGCCAGCCGTCCATCTCTGCGTCGTCGATGTGGGCCCAGTTGAACGACGCCTGGGAATGGAAGAACTTGCGCAGGATGTCCGGATCGCTGCCGGAGAGGTTGAACGGGATCAAGTGATGCCGTCCCTCTGCGCCGATTTCCAGGGCTTCAGGGTAGCTGACGACTTCGCTCTGCACAGCGATGCCGATCTCTGCCCATTGGGAGGCCAGCAACTGGCCCACTTCGGGCATATATCCCCAGCCCATCAGATACATCTCCAGCGTCAGCGGTTCGCCGTCCCGCTCGCGCACGCCATCGTTGTCGGCGTCGACCCAGCCGGCCTGCTCCAACAGCGCCGCGGCTGTGGTCGCGTCGTAGGGGTAGTACGCTTCGACGGCGGGGTCGTAGCCGCGCGTCACCGCAGCGAGCGGCCCGTAGGCCACGGGCGAGGTGCCCCGAAAGGCCGTGGAGACGATGGCCGCGCGGTTCGTGCCGTAGAGCAGTGCCTGCCGCACGAGGGGATCGTCCAGCGGGGCGCGCGTGGTGTTCATGAACATCATCAGCGACACACCGGGAATTGCCGCTGCTTCGACGTAGAACCCTTCGTCTTCGGTCAGCCGGACGGCATCCTGGGGCGGAATTTCCCCCATGATGTGGGCTTCTCCTGTCTCCAACGCCGGGGAACGGGTGGCCGGATCGGTGAAGAACTCGAAGCGGATTTCTTCGACCTGAGCCGTGTCGTGTTGATAGATAGAAGGCCCCCAGGCGTAATCGGGATTCCGGCGCAGCAGGAGGTAGTCCCCCGGCACGTATTCCGCAAAGACGAACGGGCCGCTGCCCACCTGGTGCAACTGATACTCGTCGCCCCACTCCTCGACCGCGGTGGGGGATGCCATGCCCAGGTACACCTGGCTCAGGGCATCCAGCAAGGGCGCGAACGGTTCGCTCAAGTGAATCTGCACCTCGTACTCGCCCACTACCTCCGTCCGCGCATACGGGCCGAGCATGAAGGCGGCCTTTTGGGACGCCAGCGCCGGATCGGTGATGCGCTCCAGGTTAAAGCGGACGGCTTCGGCATCGAACGGCGTATCGTCGTGGAACGTGACGTCGTCGCGCAGGTAGAAGGTGTAGACCAGGCCGTCCTCAGAGACGTCCCACCGCTGCGCCAGGCCAGGGACGAACTCGCCGGTTGCGGGGTCCTGGTAGACCAGTGTGTCGTAGACGGAGCTGAGCGGAATACCCAGTTCCGAAGAAGCGTTGACGTGGGGATCGATGCCCGAGGGGGCCAACGTGAGGCCGTAGACCAGGGGTTGGTGCGTTTGAGGCGCGCAGCTTGTCAAAAGAAACGTCAGTAGAACCAGCACTAAGAGAATATATCGCATGTTTGTCTCTCCCAGTAACCTTTTACTTACGGGTCCACACAGATTCGTGGGGGGAAATGTCGCAACAGCAGGGGCATCGTAGCATATAGACTTCTGTTTGTCAATGTGCTGCGTTGTTTCGGTAGAGTCCCCACTTCTCCCTCGCGGTCGTCAACGGGAGGCATTCACCACAACCCGGGTTCCGTGCCCTGGCTGCGACTGAACCTCCAACGTGCCTTCCAGCAACCGCACCCGCTCGGCCATCCCAATCAGCCCCAGTTTGCCGGACGATGCCAGGTCGCCGGTGAGCGCGGGCGGCTCGAAGCCTTTCCCGTTGTCTTCCACCGTGACCTGGACGGATTGTTTCGAAAATGCCACTGTGACGGATACGTGCGTCGCTTGGGCGTGCTTCCTGGCATTGCTCAGCGCCTCTTGGGTAATGCGGAACAGGAGCAGCTCAGCCTGAGGCGATAGACGCCGCCGTTCACCGACGACGTTGAGTTCGGCGCGCAGGTCGTCCTGCTCGGCGACGTCGTTGAGCAAGCTCTCCAGGGCTGGGATGAGACCCAGGTGGTCCAGGATGGACGGGCGCAGGTCGCGGCTGAAGCGGCGCACACTCTGCACCATCTCCCGGGTCATCTGTTGGAGCTCGTGCAGGCGCTGGACGGCATTCTCGGGCATCTGGGCATCGAACGCGTCGAGCGCCTCCAGGCGGCGCGAGAGCGCGATCAACGCTTGCACCGTGTCGTCGTGCAGGTCGCGGGCGATGCGCTTCCGCTCTTCCTCCTGCGCCTGCGTGATTTGCTGGACGTAGAAGCGGAAGTTTTCGTACAAGTGGGCGTTCTTGATAGCGATGCCCGCCTGACGCCCCACGCTGCACAGTGTGGAGACGTCGCGCTCCAAGAAGGGCTCTCCCTGGCCGAAATTGACCAGCCCCAGCGTGCCGAACAGTTCGTCGCCGCTCAGGATGGGCACGGCGACGATGCGCTGCACCCCCACGGCGACGAAGTCGGGGAGTGCGTTGGCATATCCCGGGTAGTCGTTGACGATGAGCGGCTGCCCACGCGCCACGACTTCTCCGGCCAGACCGCTGTGGCTGGAAACGGTGACCTGGGCCAACTCCGTGGGTAGGTTGTCCAGATACGGGTAGCTGAGCGACTGGCCATCCCGGTCGACCAGGGCGATGAATCCGCCCGCGGCACCGACGAGGTGCTTGGAAATTTGAAGCACCTTGGGCAGGATGCGTCCCAATTCCAGTTCCGAAGTGATCTTTTCCGACACTTCGTTCAACTGCTGCTGGATGCGCAACTGGCGCGCAACGTTCTGGTGCAGACGTGCGTTGTCGACGGCCACCCCCACCTGCTGGCCGATGGCGGCAAACAGGCGAGTGTCGTGTTCGTCGAATACGTTGGGGCGGGAGTCGACGCAGGCCAGCCCGCCCAGCATCTCGTCCCGCAGCGTCAGCGGCGCGACGATCAGGGAGCGGAACCCCAGCCCGGCGAATGCGCTGTTGCCGCCTTCGTCTGTGAGGAGGTCGCCGACCAGCATCACCTCTCCCGGCCGGTGGTTGAGACGTTCGCACAGCCCTTCCCCCATTTCGGGGTGCGCCACGTCGGCGGATGTGTGCGCCGTGAACCCGCGATGAACTGCCAACGTCACGCGCTCGCCGTCTGGAGCGAGAAGATAAGCGCATCCTGCTTCTGTGCCGACCGCCTCGACGATCTTTTCCAACGTACTGCCCAAAATCTGCTCCAACTCCAGCGATTCGGATGCGATGGTGATGACGGCATTCAACGTGCGCATCCGCGTGACGGCCTCTTGTCGCAACTGCTTTTCCCGCTCCTGAGTGTCGATCATCCACACGACCAGGTAGCCCACGATCCCAACCGCAACCGTCTCCGCCACGGCGTCCACCGGATAGGGGGAGAAGAACACGACGCGAGGCAGCATGACGACGAGGGCACAGATCAGCGTTGCCAGCCCACCCGCCAGCCCGAACGCGAACGTCGCGCCGGCGATGGGCAGGACGAAGACGATGCGCTCGACGGCGTGGCGTCCCAACGGGTCGCTGACGAAAGGCATCCAACGCACCTGGGGGGTCAGGTAGTGTAACACGCTCAACCCGACCATCATAAGGGCCAAAATCCAGAAGCTGCGCTTGCCCAGCGCGCGCCTCAGGCGCTTCGCGGGCGAAAGAGCCTGGTTGTTCAGGCGCGAGTGCTTAAACGGTGTCTTCAAGCGTGATCCACCCTCTTCGTAGCGCGGTCAGTACCGCTTCGGTGCGCGACCCGACGCCCATCTTGCCGAAGATGTTGCTCATGTGCACCTGTACTGTGCGGACGGTGATGCAAAGTTCGTCGGCGATCTCGCGGTTGCTCAGGCTCTTGGCCGCCAGCCTGAGCACGTCGAACTCCCGCTCCGTCAGGCGTTCCACGTCGTCGCCTCCCTGGGACGGCACGACGGGCTGCGTGAACCGGTTGACGACCTTGCGGGCGACGGCCGGATGGAGCACCGATTCCCCCGCGTGGACCGAGCGAATGGCCTTGATCAGGTCCTTCGCATCGACGTCTTTGAGCAGGTACCCCGCAGCCCCGGCTTCGAGCAAAGCGAAGATGTACTGGTCGTCGTCGTAGGCCGTCAACACCAACACGGCCGTCGACGGGTGGTTCTTCTTGATCCTCTCCGTGGCCTCGATGCCGTTGAGTTTGGGCATAGAAATGTCGAGGATCGCCACGTCTGGGCAGTGGACGTCGGCCAACCGCACGGCCTCCGCCCCGTCCCCGGCCTCTGCGACCACTTCCAGGTCCGGTTCCGGTTCCAACAACTCCCGCGTGCCCTGGCGTACCAGGGCGTGATCGTCTGCCAGCAAAATCTTGATCGTGTCCATAACTTTCTACTCCACTGTTACACTCTTTGCCAGGTTTCTGGGTTGGTCGACGTCCGCCCCGCGCCGCACCGCCAGGTGATACGCCAGCAACTGAAGCGGAATGACGTTCGCCACCGGAGAAAGCAGCGGCGGCGTCTCCGGCACCGGCAGCACGAAGTCCGCCTTCTGTGCGATCTCCGCATCTCCCTCCGTCGCCAATGCGATCACCGTCCCGCCGCGCGCCTTGACCTGCTCGATCTGGCTGATCATCTTGTCGTAGACGTGATCCCGCGTAGCAATGGCGACGACGGGCATCGCTTCGTCGATCAAGGCGATGGGGCCATGTTTCATCTCCCCGGCCGGATATCCTTCGGCGTGGATGTAGGAGATCTCCTTCAGCTTCAGCGCGCCCTCCAAAGCGACCGGGTAGTTGATCCCGCGCCCCAGGTAGAGGAAGTGCGCCCGGTCGTAGAACGTTTGCGCCAGCCGCTCGTACACATCTCCGTGATCGAGCACTCGCCCCACCAGATCCGGCAAGTGCGCCAGGTCGTCCACGCGCTGGCGCAGATCGTCCGGGGAGAGCGTGCCGCGCAGCTCGCCCAGCAGGCAGCCCAGCAGGTACTGGTCGACCAGGCTGGTGGTGAACGCCTTGGTCGATGCGACGCCGATCTCCGGCCCGGCGTGCATCAAGATGTGGCCGTCTGCGATGCGGTGGGCCTGGCTGCCGATGGCGTTGACGATCGACCAGATCTGCGCGCCCTTGCGCTGCGCTTCCTCCACCGCCGCCAGCGTGTCGACCGTCTCGCCGCTCTGCGTGATCGCCAGCACCGCCGTCTGCGCGTCGATCAACGGGTCGCGGTAGCGGAACTCGGAGCCATAATCGACCTCCACCGGCAAGCGTGCCAGCGCCTCGATCAGGAACTTTCCCACCAGCGCGGCGTAGGCCGAGGTGCCACAGGCGACGATGACCACGCGCTTCAGCGCGCGCGCCGCCTCCGGCGTCAGCGGCAGGCCCTCCAGCCGCACCCGCCCGGCGTCGAAATCGGCTCGCCCGCGGATCGTGTCGGTGATGGCGCGCCCCTGCTCGTAGATCTCCTTCTGCATAAAGTGGCGGTACGGTTCCTTCGCCGCCGAGACCGGGTCCCAGGGGATGGTGTAGGGCTTGACCGACACGGGCGTGCCATCCAATCCCTCCACGTGCACCGCGTCGCGGGTCACCACGGCCATCTGACGGTCCTCCAGAAAGACCATCTCGCGGGTGTGTTCGAGGATCGCGGGGATGTCGGAGGCGACGAAGTTTTCGCCATCCCCCAGGCCGATGGTCAGCCCGCCGGCGTTGCCCATGCGGGCCGCGACGATGCGTTCGGGGTGGCGCCGGCTGAGGAACAAGAAAGCGTTCGCGCCCTTGGTGCGCGCCAACGCCCGGCGCACGGCCGTCTCCAGCTCCGCGCCGCCGGCCAGGTAGCCTTCGACCAGATGGACGATCACCTCGGTGTCGGTGTCGGAAGCGAAGGCGCGCCCCTCGGCCTCCAGCTCGTCGCGCAGCGCGCGAAAGTTCTCGATGATGCCGTTGTGGACGACGGTCACCTCGCCGCCGGGGCCTACGTGGGGGTGCGCGTTCCGCTCGCTGGGTTCGCCGTGCGTGGCCCAGCGCGTGTGGCCGATGCCGACGTGTCCCGCCAGAGGCTCTCCGACGACTTTCTCGACCAGTTGGTCCAGCTTGCCCAGCTCCCGCCGGACGCCGAGCGTGCCATCGTCCTGCACCACCGCCAGCCCGGCGGAATCATAGCCCCGGTATTCGAGGCGTTTCAGTCCATCCAGAATGATACGGGTCGCGTCACGCGGCCCAACGTACCCGACGATACCACACATAGAATACCTCTGCTATTCCGAAAATAGACCGCGTTCTTGCTCCCGCCGGGTCCGCGACCCGGCGGCGGCGCGGGTTGTGGACCCGCGCCGAGCGGGCGTCACGCTGAAAGGTGGTAGGGGCACGTCGCGCTCCTATGCCAACCACTCCTGCGACGTGACCACCTCGCGCCCGAGTGCCCGGCCCACGTCTGCGGGCAGCATCTCGTCCAGGCTCTGGCCCTCCGGCCCGCCGAACATCGCCGTGGGCAGCACCACCCGCTCGCTCAGCGTGCGTCCTTCCAACTGCGCGATCACGTTCCCCGCCGTCAGCAGGCCGGCGACGGTCACCGTCTCGCCGAAGAAGCGGTTGACCACCGGCACGACCTCCACGTCTGCCAGCCGTCCCAGCAGCGGCGCGAACAGCGTCCCCGTCACCAACGTGACCGGCGCGCGCGCGCGGCGCGCCATGCGCCTTTTGTCGTGTGCCAGAAACCGGCTCACCAGCCCCACCCCGTTCTCCATCAGGTCTAGCCCGTCGTAAGCTGCCGGCGGTGGCACGTCCTCGTCCAGCCGCAAGTACCACTCGTCCGAAAGGTAAGCGAAGCGCGCCCCCAGGTCGGGAAGAAGTGCCGCCTGCCAGGCCGTCACCTGCGTGAAGACGGCGCGCATCTCCTCCGGCGTGTAGACGCGGCAGCCGCCGCGGTGGAAGCGCGTCAGCCCCACCGGCACCACGCTGACCGATTCGACCGCCGGGTAGCGCGTTGCCAGGTCCTCAATGGAGCGGTCCAGGTGCGGCCCGTCGTTCAGCCCCGGCACGAGTACGATCTGGGTATGCACCGCAATGCCGCTCTCCGCCAGCCGGTCGAGCTGCTCCAGCACGTCCGGCGCGGCAGGGTTGCGCAGCAGGCGGCGGCGTAGGTCGGGTTCGGTGGCGTGCACCGAGATGTAGAGCGGGCTGAGTCCCTGCTCCTCCAATCGTTCCCAATCCGCCTCGCTCAGGTTGGTCAGCGTGATGTAGCTGCCGAAGAGGAACGAGTGGCGATAGTCATCGTCCTTCACGTACAGCGAGCGGCGCAGGCCCGGCGGCATCTGCGCCACAAAGCAGAACTCGCACCGGTTCTCACAACGGCGCACATCGACGTCGAAGGTGGGGTGGGCGAACGTCAGTCCCAGTGGCTCGGTGTACCGCCGCCTGACGTTGGCGTCGAACGTCACGTCCCCCCGCTGCACCTGCAGTGTGAAGGAGGGCTCGGCGGTGTAGAACTGGACGTCGATGGCGTCCCGCAGCGGCAGCCCGTCGACGGCCAGCAGCACATCGCCGGGTCGCAGCCCGGCCCGCGCGGCGGCGCTCTTCGGTTCGACCAGCGCGACGATTCCTCCCATAGGCCCATTGTAACCCACACGTTTCCTTCGTGCAAGCACGGGGGGCGGTACACCTTGTCGGTCGTTGTAACTGCCCAGCTTGCGCTTCGCAGTTGCTTTTCCCGCCGCGAAAAGGGGGAGTGGCGGGTTTGCGGGCGGCGCAGCCGCCCGCAAACCCGCCATCTTCTCCCTTCGACGCGCCAAGCGGGTAACTGCCAGGCGCACAGCCTGAGCAGTTACCGGTCGTTTACATAAATCTAATACAACGTCATCGTTATTCTAACATACGCCCGGTATCATATACAAGACCGGAGGTTGAATCCCTCCGTGGTTTGTGTTGGGTGGAGGTGACTATATGGACATCAATCGATTGACCGAACGCGCGCAGCAGGCGGTATTGGGCGCGCAAAAGCTGGCCGGTGAATACAGCCACGGCCAGATCGAACCGACGCACTTGCTGCTGGCGCTGCTGCAGCAGAGCGACGGCGTCGTGCCGCAGACGATGAGCAAGCTCGGCGTGGACCTGCCCGCGCTGACGGCGGCGGTAGAGCAGACGCTGCAAAGCCGCTCGCGCGTCTACGGGCAGCCACAGGTGGGCCTCTCCCGCGACTTGTCGCGCGTGCTGGATGAAGCGGAGAAACTGGCCCAGCGCATGAAGGATGACTATGTCAGCACGGAGCACCTGTTGCTGGCGTTGCTCGGCGTACACGGCGCGGAGGCGGGCCGCATCCTGGCCTCTCACGGCGTCAGCGAAGACGCCGTCTTGCGCGTGCTGACCTCCATTCGCGGCAGCCAGCGCGTCACCAGCCAGAATCCGGAGACCACGTACCAGGCGCTGGAAAAGTACGGGCGCGATCTGACCCAACTGGCCCGCGACGGCAAACTCGATCCCGTGATTGGGCGGGACGAGGAGATTCGGCGTGTGATGCAGATCCTTAGTCGGCGCACCAAGAACAACCCGGTGCTGGTGGGCGACGCCGGCGTGGGCAAAACCGCCGTTGCCGAGGGATTGGCCCAGCGCATCGTGCGCGGCGACGTGCCCGAAGGGCTCAAGAACCGGCGCATAATCGCGCTCGACCTTGGGTCGCTGGTGGCCGGGGCCAAGTATCGCGGCGAGTTCGAGGAGCGCTTGAAGGCGGTGCTCAAAGAAGTCACCGATGCCGCCGGTGAGGTGATCCTGTTCATCGACGAATTGCACACCGTGGTCGGCGCGGGGGCTGCCGAAGGGGCCATGGACGCCAGCAACATGCTCAAGCCGATGCTGGCGCGCGGCGAGCTGCACACCATCGGCGCGACGACGCTCGACGAGTACCGCAAACACGTGGAGAAGGACGCTGCCCTGGAGCGCCGCTTCCAGCCGGTCTACGTGGAAGAGCCCTCCGTCGAGGACACCATCAGCATCCTGCGCGGCCTCAAGGAGCGCTACGAGGTGCATCACGGCGTGCGCATCCAGGACGCGGCCTGTATCGCGGCGGCGTCGCTCAGCAGCCGCTACATCGCCGACCGCCACCTGCCCGACAAGGCCATCGACCTGATCGACGAGGCCGCCGCGCGCCTGCGTATGGAGATCGACTCCAAGCCGGCCCAGTTGGACGAGGTCGACCGGCGCGTCATGCAGTTGGAAATCGAGCGCGAGGCACTGAAAAAGGAGAAGGACAAGGCCAGCAAGGAGCGCCTCAAGAAGATCGAAAAGGAACTGGCCGACCTTCAAGAGGAAAGTCAGGCCGTCCGCGCCCGCTGGCAGCAGGAGAAGGACGCCATCCAGGCCCTGCGCGATACGAAAGAGCGCATCGAGCAGGTGCGCCACCAGATCGAACTGGCTCAGCAGGCCCAGAATTACGAGCGCGCGTCTCAGTTGCAGTACGGCACGTTGGTGGAGTTGGAGCGCCAGTCGAAAGAGCAGGAGGAGCGCCTGCGCCAGATGCAGGCGGGGCAGGCGTTGCTCAAAGAGGAGGTCGGCGCGGAGGACGTGGCCGAGGTCGTCGCCGGGTGGACCGGCATCCCGGTCGCCAAGCTGCTGGAAGGCGAGCTGGACAAGCTGCTGCGTATGGAAGACGCGCTTCACCGGCGCGTGGTGGGGCAAGGCGAAGCCGTGCAGGCCGTCTCTAACGCCGTCCGCCGCGCGCGCGCCGGGTTGCAGGGGGCGAACCGGCCCATCGGCACGTTCATCTTCCTGGGGCCGACGGGCGTGGGCAAGACCGAACTGGGCCGCGCGCTGGCGGCGTTTCTCTTCGATACCGAGGATGCCATCGTGCGCATCGACATGAGCGAGTACCAGGAGCGCCATACCGTGTCGCGCCTGATCGGCGCGCCGCCGGGATACGTGGGTTACGAGGAAGGCGGCCAGTTGACCGAAGCGGTGCGCCGCCGGCCCTACAGCGTGGTGCTCTTCGACGAGATCGAGAAGGCCCACCCGGAGGTGTTCAATGCCCTGCTGCAACTGCTGGACGAGGGACGCTTGACCGACGGGCACGGGCGCACGGTCGATTTTCGCAACACGCTGATTATCATGACCAGCAACGTCGGCAGCCGCTGGATCAAGGAACTGGGCGCCGATGCGGCGCGAGACAAGGTGATGGAGGAACTGGATCACACGTTCCGGCCCGAGTTCTTGAACCGGGTCGACGAGATCATCATCTTCCACGGCCTGACGCGCGAACACCTGGCGCACATCGTGGACATCCAGATGCAGCATCTGGCCGCGACTGTGGCGGAGCGGCAGATCGTCCTGACCTGGAGCGACGCGGCGCGGGCGTATCTGTCGGACGTGGGGTACGACCCCGTCTACGGGGCGCGGCCGCTGAAGCGGGTCATTCAGCGCCAGGTGCAGGACCCGCTGGCGCTGGCCCTGTTGCGCGGCGAGTTCGCCGAGGGCGGCACGGTGCGGGTGGATGCACAGGACGGGCGAATTGTGTTCGAGGCGGTGAAAATGTAAGCGCCCACAGCCGATAAGCGAACATGTAGGTCACGCTTTCAGCGTGACGACATGGCTCAAGGTTCCTGTCACGCTACAAGCGTGACCTACATCTCGGCGTGGGTCCACGACCGCGCTCCCGCCGGGTCACGGACCCGGCGGGAGCAAGAACGCGGTCTATTTTCGGAATAGAGGCCATGATCGCTTCGCTCACAACTGATGGGCGAAAATGGGCGCACGGTTCGTTCAAGGGCGTCATTCCCGCGCAAGCGGGAATCCAGTTAGCGCACGGATGGATGCCCGCTTTCGCGGGCATGACGATCGGGGGCGTGCTATTTTCGAAGTAGAGGTCATGATCGCTTCGCTCACAACCAAGGGGCAAAAATGGCCCTTGTCGTTGCGGGTTTCCTGACCCGCCGTTCCACCCGGTCAGGAGACCGGGCGGAACAAGAGGGGCCGCCTGAGGCG
>JAFGOJ010000381.1 GCA_016926575.1 Anaerolineae bacterium
TGCAGGGGCGGAGCCCCTGCAAAGTCATGGTAACCGAGGGTCGGCGGGTTTGAAACCCGCCCTACAGGGCCGTAGGCTTATTTTCTGAACAGATATGATCTCATCTACATTCGAACGTCATTTTGGCGCGCCGCCCGACGTGCTGGTGCGCGCGCCGGGGCGGGTGAACCTGCTGGGCGGTCACACCGACTACAACGAGGGCTTCGTGCTGCCGGTGGCCATCGACCGGGCGGCGTGGGTCGCTGCGCGCCGGTTGCACGCGCCGGAGGCGCGCGTGGCCGCGCTGGACGTGGGGGAAACGGCGACGTTTGCGCTGGAGCCGCTGACGCCGCGCGCGGGTGAGTGGGCCGACTACCCGCGCGGCGTGGCGTGGGCGCTGCAAGCAGCCGGCCATCCGACAGTCGGGATGGAAGCGGCGCTGACGTCGACTGTGCCAGTCGGCGCGGGGCTGTCATCGTCGGCAGCGGTGGAGGTGGCATTCGCCTGGGCCTGGCGCACGCTCGCCGGGCTGAATATAGAACGGGCCGCGGTCGCGCGCATCTGCCAGCGTGCGGAGAACGACTACGTCGGGGTGAAGTGCGGGATCATGGATCAGATGGCCTCGGCCTGCGGACAGGAGGGGCACGCGCTGTTGCTCGACTGCCGCACGCTGGAGGTCGCGCCGGTGCCCTTGCCCGCCGGTGTTGCGATCCTGGTGGCGGATACCGGCGTGCGACGGGCACTGGCGGCCTCGGCCTACAATGAGCGGCGGCGGGAATGCGAGGAGGCGGTGCGCATCCTCTCGCAGCACCTGCCCGGCCTTCGCGCATTGAGGGACGTATCGCCGGACGATTTCCGGCGCACAGCGCACTACCTGCCGGAGGTGGTGCGGAAACGCGCCCGCCACGTGGTGACGGACAACGCGCGGGTGTTGGAAGCGGTGGCCGCGCTGCAAACAGGGGACTTGGCCCGCGTTGGCGACGCGATGCGCCGCTGCCACGTAAGCCTGCGGGACGACTACGCGGTCAGCTCGCCGGAGCTGGACCTGCTGGCGGAGACGGCGTGGGCGGTCGAGGGCTGCTACGGCGCGCGCCTGACGGGGGCCGGGTTCGGCGGCTGCGCGGTGGCGCTGACCGACGAGGGCGCGGTCGAGGGGCTGGTCGCGGCGCTGGAGACGGCCCACCTGGCCGCGTTCGACCGCACTCCAGCAATCTATCGCTGCAAAGCGGCGGAGGGGGTCGCCGCGACGGTCTACTCCCCCGGGTCCGAGAAAACGAGCGCAGAAAAGTCGAACAGGTAGGCCCCAGAACTATAGTTCTCAAGTGCTCGAAACGTGACATTAGCCCAAATTCGTGGGGAAAACGACCGCCTCTTTTCCTGCCAGTTTGTCGCGAACCCGCTCGACCACGATGTCAAGATGCTTCCGCTTGTGGACGAAATCGAGATCGGCCGTTTCAATAGTCAATACCGGGCACAGGTCGAAGGCGTCCATCCACTCGTCGTAAAAAGTCTCCAGCAGCGACAGATAGTCCGGCGTGATGCCGCCTTCCATCTCCCTACCCCGGCTTTGGATGCGGTCGAGAAGCACCGGCACGGGCGCTTTCAGGTAAAGCAGCAAGTCCGGACGAGGCAGGTCCGCGACGATCAGGTCGAACACGCGCCGGTAAGCCTGGTAGTCACGTTCGTCGAGGTTGCCCAAGTGACGAAGCGCGCGAGCGAAGATGCAGGCATCCTCATAAATGCTGCGGTCGGCAATGGCCGATTCGGGGCTCCCCGCCAGAGCGCGGTGCTGTTCGGCGCGATGGCCCAGGAAGAAAACTTGCAAGTGAAACGACCATTTGAGCATATCGGCGTAGAAATCGGCCAGGTATGGGTTGTCGATGACCGACTCGAACGCCGTACGCCACCCCAGCCGCACGCCCAGGCGCTCGGCCAAGGAGGTCTTGCCCGTGCCGATGTTGCCTGCCACAAGGACGAACCGTTTCGTCATAAGACAACTCCTCGAAGTGTCAAAATGAGATGTTCGGAGTGGCCCAATCGGCCAACCCGGTCACGTCAATCCACCAACCGCGTTCTTTGACGAACACCCTGGCAATCTCGCCCGCATACGAGTCCATCTCGAACGCCGCCAGGCGCGGTTCAGCCTCGCCTTTGACCTGTACCGTGCCGGCGACGACGTGATACCCCTCGTTGCGCGGCAGCAAGAACCCCTTTTCGGCCCGAAAAACCCGTCTGCTGCCCAACATCACCCACATCGGATTGATCTCGACGAAGTTGTACCACTTCTCTCGCTCTGTGTAGGTAGGCTTGGCAGCCTGTTCGGCGTGCCAATCGGTTTCGGAAGGGACCGTGTGGCGGCCTTCTTCGTGCCACCAGGCCTTGACGGACGGGATCAGCGCCAGGATCTTCTCGCGCTGAACCCACCCACGCTCGACCATCCGGCCGACGGCGAAACGGCCACCCGCGGCTTTGTCCAAAGCACACACGGCCGCGAAGCGTACCTCGTCGCTCTCGTGGTCGAGCCAATCGACGAAGTGCGGCAGCGCCGACGGGTAGCCACTGTCGGCCAACACGGTCACGAACAGGTCGAGCACGCGCGTGGCCCGCTCACTCAGGGCCTCCTCCAACACGGCCTTCATCGCGCCCGGCCCCAGAGCGAGGATTTCGTCGCGGAACGCCTCGAATTCATAGACGTAGCCGTCACCCAGGGCATACAGACGATCTACAATCGACTGAAAGGACGGGTTGCCCATCACGCCGCCTCTCCGAGCAGGCCCGGCGGCACGTGATGTAAGAATCGATCCGGCTCCTGGGGCGTGGTGAGGACATGATCCACCAGACGGGTAAATCCGGCACGGTCCACCGGCACCAACAAGACGCCGCTGGCGGGCGAGGCGGTCGGAGCCATCACCGCCCAGCGGGCGGGCAGCTCGTCGACGTCCGCTATAGCCAGAATCTGTTCGATCTCGGCAAAAGAGAGGAACAGCCTGACCGTGCTGTGAATGATCCCAATGCCCTCCGTGGTCACGAGATAGACCGTCGGCGCTCCGAACAGCCGTTCGTCCAACTGAAAGACGAACAGCCCGAGCGTGATCAAGAACCACGCCAGCCCCGCCATCCCAAGCTGCCCGTCCAGCAGGTAGGCCAGGATGGCGCTACCGACGAAGGCCAGGGCCAGGTTGAGCGCACGGCGCAAGAGCGGAATGGAAGGCCGGTCTACGTAGACCACCGTGTGTTCCCGTTGCAGGTCAGCTTCCCATACCCGGCGTTGCAGCATAGGAATGACAACGGCGAGCAACGCCGTCACTACCAGAACAACCGAGATGGCGGGCGACCACGGGAATAGGAACACCGCGCCGACCCAGGCGTAGGACAGCTTGTGTATCGTCCCGGCCGGAAGATTGCGAATCAGATGGTCGAAAGCGTTCATAACGTCCCTCTCCGAAATTAGGGCGGCTTTGGTGTATTACTTGAGCTTCGTCACAAAGTGCTGGCGGAACTTGGTCAACTTGGGGGCAACCACCATCTGGCAGTACGGCTGCCGCCCGTTGTGCTTGAAGTATTCCTGGTGGTAGTCTTCGGCCTTGTAGAAAACGTCGAAAGGCAACACCTGGGTCACGATGGGGTCACGCCAGCGCCCCGATGCGCCGAGATCGGCGATCATGGCCTCGACGGCGGCCTTCTGTCCCTCGTCGTGGTAGAAGACCACCGAGCGGTACTGCGTGCCCACGTCGGCCCCCTGGCGGTTCAGTGTCGTTGGGTCGTGAATGTCGAAGAAGACCTCCAATATCTCACGGTAGGTGATGACCTGCGGGTCGAACGTCACCTGGACCACTTCGGCGTGGCCGGTGGTGCCCGTACAGACCGCCTGGTAGGACGGATGCGGCACACTGCCGCCCGCGTATCCCGATTCCGCCTTCTGCACGCCCTTCAGCTCGCTGAACACCGCCTCCAGGCACCAGAAACAGCCGCCGCCCAACGTCGTTGTCTCATACATAGGCCCCTCCTGATATTACAAATGCACGAAGTCGTGATCCAACTCGCGGGCTTCTTTCTGGACGATGTCGTAGTAGAAGCGGCGGGTGGTGAAGCCCAGCGCGCCCTGAGAACAATGCTCGATGCACAGGCCGCAGCCCCGGCAGAGCGCCGGATCGATCACCACGCGCCCGTCTGCGCCGAACGTCAGCGCGCCGTCGCGCTGGCACCACGACGCGCACTCGCGGCAGCCGGCACACGCCTCGGGGCGCACCAGAGTGGAGACCACGAAGCTGGGGATTGCGCCCCACACCACCTCCGTCGAGCGGTGGCTGGCACAGTACATATCGCAGTTGCAGATCCAGACCACGTGGGCATCCCACAGCCAGCCCGTGCTTTGAAACGCGCCGCGTTCGCGCCAGCCGGCCGTGAGATCCTTCGCCTGCTGTTTGGTGATAGGGCGCACCGGGTAGGGGCTGTCCTTCTTGAAATAGACCTGCGCGGCGACGTTGAGACTGAGGCAGCGCCACTCCAGCGGTTCGTCTGGGGCGATGATCTGCTTACACAGGCAGGGAACCAACGCCAGTTCGTTCGACATGTCGATAACCTGGAACGCAGAGTCCAGATCGGGCAGGATCTGCACGCCGTGGAACGTCTTGGTAACCCAGGTAAGCACCTGTTTGCTGATAGCGTCGAACTGGTGTTGGCCGTAGGGTTGCTTCCTGCCGGTCACGCGCAGGCCGTTGAAGATGATCGGGTGCATGTAGCGCGTAAACATATCGCGGGCCGCGCCGAATGAACGAATCCGATGGCGCTCCGGGTCCAGGTACCACAGCCTCTCAGCCACGTGCTTTCCGCAAGTCAGACACATCTCCCCACTCTCCTCTCTCAATTAAAAAGGACGCACCACCACAATGAAAAGTCGTTTCGCATAGCCTGTTTTTATATCCCCGAGAGGCGCACCCCGACCTTGACTTTCTTTTTTCGCGCTATGTGACTATGCGAAGTCACTGCCGGCGTGCCAACCGGCGCGTGGCACGCAACTTGCGCCTGATCTCCCGCTTGACGCGGCGACGGTTGCTGAGCGAAAGGTCACTATCGGCCAGCGCCAATGCCCGCTCCAGATAACCCTGCGCCTCCCTGTGCCGTTCCAACTTCTCCAGCAGCACGGCTATGTTGAACAACACCGCGCTGCTGCCCGGCAACAACACCGCCGCGCGCTCCATCACCGCAATCGCTTCATCCTGCTCCCCCACCATCGTCAGGCTGTCCGCCAGGTAAAAATAGGCGAACGAAACGTCGGGGTTCATCTCGATGACGCGCCTGAACATCGGAATTGCCTTGACGTAGTTGCCGCCACGATAAAGCGCCTCGGCCTGGGTCATCAGCACGCGCATATCTGGCAGCGATGGATCGAAAAACAGTGCCTCAACGTCGCTCAACGTGTCCCCCCTCCTACACTGCCGGCCCGAAGCGATCCCAGAGCGCCACCAGCACCGGCGCGAGGGCCAGCGCGGGCAGAAAATTGGTCACGCGGATCCTCTTGATCTCCAGCAGCGTCAGGCCAATCCCCAGGATGATCACGCCACCGGTCGCCGTCATCTCGGTGACCATCGCGTCGGTCAGCACGCTTTGGAACACACCGGCCCCCAGGCTCAGCGCACCCTGGTAGACCAACACAGTCAGCGCCGAGAAAGCTACGCCCATCCCCATCGACGCCGCGAATGCCAGCGAGGAGAAACCATCCAACACGCTCTTGATCGACAAGAGGGTATAATCCCCCGAAAGGCCGTCCTGGATCGCGCCCAACACCGCCATCGGACCGACGCAGAAGACCAGGCTGGCAGTCACGAACCCGCGCGTGAAGTCGCCCCGCGTGAGGACGGGGAAGCGCGCGGCACGAGCTTCCAGCCAGCCACCCAGCGCCTCCAGCCGGTCTTCCAGTCGCCACCACTCGCCAAGCATACCGCCGATCAAAACGCTGCCCAAGACGATGAGGACGTTGCCCGTCTTCAAGGCCATCTGCATGCCCACGACCAGCGTCACCAGCCCCACGCCCTGCATCACGATCGCGCGCAGGCGCGGAGGCAGCCGGTTGCCGAGCAGCGCGCCAGCCGTGCCGCCCAGGGCAACCACCAGGGTGTTGAGTATCGTTCCAACCATATTCCACCAACCTTCCCGGAAGCCAACGGCTTCCGGGAAGGCCACACTCCTCTTCTCACAGTAGGCGCCGACCCCGAAGGCCTCAGCGCCCGCCCTTCAGGTTGTCTTGCAGCTCCTGCAAGGCGTCCCAGTCGCCCGCAGCGGCCAGGCGGGCCTGCGCAGGCCAGGATGCGGGGAACGCCAGGCGCACGCCGCCGTCCTTGACGATCTGCTCCAGTTCGGCCGGTTCCCTCTGCGCCAGTTGTGCGAAGGTCGTGATGCCGGCCGTAGCGAGCACATCGGAGATCTTGGGGCCGATGCCCTCGATGCGCTTCAGGTCGTCCGGCGCGTGCACCGGAGAGGCGGCGGCTGCGGGCGGTTCGGCGTGGTGCGCCACCGGCGGCGTGTACGCCTCAGGGCGCGCACCGATCGGGGCGGGGTGCGCCGCCTCCGCAGCGTGAGCGTCTGGGGCAACATGGTGCGCTCCGGCGACGTGGCCCGCGTGTCCGTGAGCGTGGCCGTGGCGGCCAAACGCCTCATCGACGCTCAGGTTGACGCGCGACTCGGGAATGAGCCACAACTGCAGCAAGGCAACTATCACGCCGACCAGTGGCGCGAATACTAAAGCGATCACTCCTGCCTGAAAACTACTCATCGACCTTCCTCCTTAACGAAAATGTGTCGCGACAGATTATTGTACATCAGAGCGCGCTTTAACGCCATCCTACCCCCGTGGGGCCATGTGTTCCGGCATCTGCACGGCGACGACCTCGCCGCGGGCACAGACCTCGCCCTGCGCTTGTAGCCACGCCTCGACCACGACTTTGCGGCCCTTGATTTCTTTCACCCGCCCGCGTATTTCCAACTCGACCCCGAGCGGCGTGGGACGCAGGTAGTCGACCTTCAACGAGGCGGTCACGTAGCGGAAGGCCGGCAGCGTGTCCATCTCGCGCCCCTCGGCGCGATACGCCGCCGCCGCGGCCGTCCCGGTGCCGTGACAATCGATCAACGAGGCGATCATACCGCCGTAGACGTAGCCGGGAATCGCCATGTGCTGCGGGCGCGGCGTGTACCGGGTGACGGTCTCGTCACCGTCCCAATACGTCTTGATTTGCAGGCCCTGCTCGTTCAAGCGGCCGCAGCCGTAACAATAGCTCAGTTCATCGGGATAGTAGTCCTGAAACGCCTTCTGCATCTTTCGAAAGCCTCCTTGGTTAAAGTGCGGGCCATTTGGCAGCGAGTAAGCCCTCTAGCACGGCGCGCTTCTCGGTCAACGTCTCGTCTTCATACAACGGCGTACAGCGGGTCAGATCGGCCTGGGCACCCACGATTTTCAAGGCGAAGTTGAAACACGTCGCTTCGCCGCAGGCGCGACAGTTGAGACCGGGCAGGGAGCGGTGCACCTCCAGCGGCTGAAGCTGCTTGTGCGTCGTCGGGTCGGGTTCCAGCGTGTCGCGCTGCACCCACACCCGGTTGACCAGCCCCACCAGGCGTTCGAGCATCGCGTAGGCTGCCTCGCGGCTCTCCAGGTTATCCACCGCGATGCGGCGCGCCCAAAAGCCGATGTTGTGTCCCTCGTGCCGCCAGGAGAGCGCGGGCCGGTTCGGCAGGTAGATGCCCCGGCGCAGCGTGGCGTTGAGGTACGGCAACGCCGGGCCGATGTCGACGTTCAGGTGCGCAATCGCCTCGTATTCGAACTCCTCGTCGCTGTGCGTCGACACGCTGATGTCCACGTCGTACGATTCGATCAACATTCACATCCTCCACTTAGTAGCCGGGCCGGATCTGCCACCAGTCGTTCATCGAACGCGAGTCGAGGAACGCCCCCGTGTCGACAATCGCCACGACGATCTCCGTATTGCGCGCGACGCCCAGCGGCTGTCCGGCGGGCAGGTTGGGCAAATCATAGGAAGGATTAGGGTAAACGTATCGCGGCCCGGCAGGGTCGTCGAGCTGGTTGTAGAGCGCCAACAGGTTCGGATCGGTGCAAATATTGTCGATGTGAACCGTGTAACCGGGCGCGCCGGAGCTGTCTTCGCGCGTGTAGCGCAGCGCCAGCGTGTCGTCATCGGCGTAGAGCACGATCACTTCTATGCCGCTGCCGATATCGTACCCGGAAACCGGCACGTACAGCGGTTCCCAGCGCGTCGTCGCCATGCCGAGCGCCGTCACCACCGGATAGGTCATCAGCGCGCCGCGCGTGCCGGGGTCGGGCGAAGGCGCCCAGTTCCAATTGTAGACGCGGTAGAGCGTGCTGAACGTGGGCACGCGGTAGGGCGCGAACAGGGTGGCGAACTGAGGAGGCTGCGTTTCGTCCCCGGGCGGCCCGTAATCGACCAAAACGGGCTGCTGGCTGCTGTCGGTGAGAGGGGCATAACTGCGCAATTCGATGTTCTTGTCGGCGTGGTTGTAGGCCGGGCGCACCGGGTTGTCCTTGTCAAATTGAAACGCGTAGCCCCCCACGTAGACGTTGGTCGAGGTCGGCGGACAGACCGGCGTGGGTGTGGGTGTAGGTTGACGTTCCACGAGCGGTAAGTAATAGTAAGCGGTGGGAGTAAACACGATGGTCAGCGGGGCGGACGGCTGCGCGGGCCGGTCGCCCGCCGCCGGCATAGCCAACGCCAACATCAGCAGCGCCCCGCCCCCGAGCACGGCGACGATGTAAAGACGCGCGTTTCGCCTCATCTCTCCATCCTGTCAGTTCTCGTAACGCGGCTTCCAGGGCAGCCGAAAGCGGAACACCGTCCCTGCCTCGGCGGACGTCTCGAACGTGACCTGCCCTCCCAGGTAAACCTCACCGAACAGCTTCATCGCGTAGGTTCCCAGCCCGCGCCCGACACCGCCCTTGGTGGTGAAATTGCGTTGAAAGACGCGCAGCGCCACGTCGGAAGGGATTTCACCGGCGTTCCAGACACAGAAAGAGACCATTTCCCCTTCGTCTTCGGCCCACAGCCGCACCTCGCCGCCTTCGGGGGTGGCCTCGAACGCGTTGACGAGCATATTCGTCAGGACGCGCTGAAACAGCGGGCGGTCGGTACTCAAAGTCGACGTGGGTGCCTCGTGCGGCAAGGAAAGCACCTTGCCGCTGGCGGCCGGGTGGTTCGCGAACGTCTCTCCCATCGCAACCAACAGTTCAATCGGCGCTACGTCGAAGAACGTCAACTGGTAGGCGCGCGGGTCCTCGTCGGAGAGTGCACGTTGCATCTCCACTTCCTTGGCCAGTCGCAGCGACAACTCCCGGACCCGGACGGCCAGGTTTCCCACCTCGCCGGCATCCTGCAGGCGGCGTTCCAAGAGCTGGCCGGTCATCGCCAGGGCCGTGATGGTGTTGTTGATGTCATGAAAGAAGACGCGTTCCAGAACCGCCCGGCGCTGCTCTTCGGTGACGTCCTGCAGGAACAGCAGCAGGAAGCGCTGGCCCTCGAACGTGATCGGGCAGCATCGCACCTGGAAGTACATATCTACCATGCGCCCATCGCGCGCGAGCGTGGCCACACAGTCGCGCTGTTCGGGCTGGTTGCTGGTCAGACTGGCCACCATAGCGATTGCCGCGCCGCACGTCGCACAATGGCGGCTCGTGCCGCAGCCGCCCGGTTCGTCGTGGGCATGGACGCAGTCGAGCGCTTCGCCAAAGCGCAGGCCCAGCACACCGGCCGCGTCGTCGACGTCGAGAATATCCAGCAGTGTGTCGTTGAGCGCCAGGATCTGACGCTGTTCGTTGAGCACGGCCAGCAGCCCAGCAACCACCTCCATCACCGCGTCGACAACCGCGTTATTGCTAACCGCCTCGATGCTTCGGTTCAACTGATCAGCAGCAGCTCTTTCGGCAGGGGCAAAGAAGGTTTTCATGTCACACCATCATATGAGTTGTAGAAAGTAATATAGTACAATCAAACCGCCCATTAGGCAAGCAGGTAACCACCAGGCTCCCCTATCAATCATCGCCCATTTCGCGCAACAGGTGCCAGCTTCCTTTTCCCTTGCCGGCTTTCTTCGGCGCGCGGTCGTAATACAGGTCGAACACCCGCCCCGTCTCCGTTCGCACGCGGTAGTAATGCCGCCCCACCCCCCACGAGCCGCGCTCGGCAGCCGTAGCCAGGTGCGTCAGACGCATATTCTGTGCCATACGCCCGTGCCGCCCGTAATCGAGCCACTGGCTCATCAACTCGACCACGCGATAGGTCTCCCCTTCCCACACGAACCGATCCGGGCAGTCTGGCTTCTTCTCCAGCGCCGGCCGCACGTCGAATTCGACCGCGATGTCCTCGCCGATGAACCGCAGCGGTTTCATCACAAAATGCGCCTCCCCATCACATCGAACGCTTCGATAGGCATACTCGCCGCGGGGCTGCGGGGGTACTCGTCGGCCAACAACGTCCAGATCATGCTGTCTCTGTACCCGCCCTCGCCACTCGGCAACCGTTGGCGCAGCGTGCCCTCATGGACGTAGCCCAGCCTGCGCGCCACGGCCGCGCTGCGCACGTTGCACGGGTCACAGTGGATCTCCACCCGTCGCACGCCGTCGACCTCGAACGCGACGCGCGTCAACGCCCCGGCGGCCTCGGTCGCCAGGCCGCGGCCAACCTGGTCGACATGGATCCAGTAGCCGATCTCCCGCGCATCCTCACCCACCCGCGTGTGCAAGCCCGTGCCGCCCCACACCGCGCTCTCATCTGGGTTGAAGATGGCGTAGACGAAGTCCTGCCCCAGGTCGAACTTGCCACGCCAACGGCGCGCCCGCGCCACGATCTCGTCGAGCGGGTCCGGTTCGTGGTCCGCCCAGGGCATCCACTCGCGCAAGTGTTCGCGGCTCTCGTCCATCGCTGCCTTGAGCAGCGGCGCATCCGCTGGCTGCCAGCAGCGCAACACCAGGCGCGGCGTGTGAACGCGGTACGCCGGCCCAACAACCGTCACGTCATCGAACGTCGGCATGTAACCTCCTGCTCCGAAAATAGAGCTCGTTCCTGTGGTGGTAGGCGCACGATTGAATCGCGCGCCTACCACCACCAGACAATGTGGTCCTGCCGGGTCACGGACCCGCGCCAAGCGCCGAGGGCATTTTCGTCCCTTTGTGGTGGCCCCACCGGGGCCGTGGCGACTATTCCGAAAATAGGGGCTTTGCAGGGGCTCCGCCCCTGCACCCCGCCGGGGGAACCTGCGGTTCCCCCGGACCCCTTCCGCAAA
>JAFGOJ010000382.1 GCA_016926575.1 Anaerolineae bacterium
GCATTTACACTTTCGTATCGTGTGGTATAATAAGCGGTCTGAATTTCGCAAAGTGAGCCAAGAAGGAATACTATGAGTAAGAAGAAAGAAGCACCCATCAGCAAAGTGCGCATTATCGGCATCTTCGCCCACGTGGACGCCGGAAAGACGACCACGTCGGAGGCGATTTTGTACTACACCGGCCGCATTCACCGCGCCGGCAATATCGATACGGGCAATACCCAACTCGACTGGATGGAGCAGGAACGCGCGCGTGGCATCACCATCACTTCCGCTGCCACCGCCTGCCACTGGCGCGGACATCGCATCAACCTGATCGATACCCCCGGCCACATCGACTTCACCGCCGAGGTGGTGCGCTCCATCCGCGTCATCGACGGCGCGGTGATGCTCCTGTGCGGCGTCGGCGGCGTCGAGCCGCAGACCGAAGCGGTGTGGATGCACGCCAACCGCGAAAATCTGCCCCGCATTCTCTTCGTCAACAAACTCGACCGCCTGGGGGCCGACTTCCAACGCGTGCTGGGCGAGATCCGCGAGCGGCTCACCCCCAAAGCGCTGCCCCTTCAACTGCCCATCGGCATCGAAGACAGCTTCCGGGGCGTGGTCGATCTGCTCACCCAGCAAGCGCTGATCTGGCCCGCCGGTGCGGACGACCCAACCATCGAACCGGTCCCCGCCGCAATGGCCGCCGAGGTCGCCGCGGCCCGCGAAGCGCTGCGCGACACCATCTGCGAGTCGGACGATGCCCTGTTGGAGCAGTGCCTGGAGGGCGTGGACCCCGACCTGGAGACGTTGAAGGCGGCCCTGCGCCAGGCCATCATCTCCGGCAACGTGGTGCCCGTCTTGTGCGGCGCCTCGCGCAACCACATCGCCGTCCAGCCGCTGCTGGATGCCATCGTCGATTACCTCCCCGCCCCCGTCGACATGCCGCCTATCCTCGGCGTTTTGCCCGGAGATGCCGAAGAGGTCATCGAGCGCCCCGACGACCCCGCCGCCCCCCTGTGCGCGGCGGCGTTCAAGATCGTCACCGACCCGCACGTCGGTCACCTGACCTGGGTGCGCGTCTTCTCCGGGCACCTGGAGGCTGGGAATGCGGTCTATAACCCGCGCGCCGACGTCGAAGAACGCGTCAGCCGCATCTACCGCATGCACGCCAACGAGCGCGAGCAGGTCGATCACATGGCCGCCAGTGACGTCGTTGCCCTGGTCGGCATCAAGTCCGCCATCACCGGCGATACCCTGTGCGACCCCGACCATCCGATCGTGTTGGAGACCTTCGCCTTCCCTACCCCCGTCATCGGCGTAGCGCTCTCGCCGGGTTCCGAGGACGAGCGGGACAAGCTGCGCCAGGCCGTGCGGCGACTGTGCGACGAAGATCCCACGCTCACCAGCCACTTCGACGTCGAAACCGGGGAGCTGGTCCTTTCTGGGATGGGCGAACTGCACCTCGAAGTGATCGTCGAGCGCCTGCGCATCGAGTTCGGCGTTACCGCTGCCTCCAGCCCGCCGCAGGTATCTTACCGTGAGACTGTGCGCGAGGTCACCGAGGTGTCCGGCACCTACCGCAAGCAGAGCGGCGGTCACGGCCACTTTGCCGTGGTCGATCTGCGCATCGCACCGCTGCAGCCGGGGGAAGGCGTCGTCTTCGAGAGCGAAGCCCCGCCCGCCGAGTTCCCCACCGATTTCGTGCGCCCCACTAAGGTCGGCGTGCTCGACGCGCTGGAAAAGGGCGTCATCGCCGGCTACCCCGTCACCGACGTCCAGGTGACCCTGCTGGGCGGCAAGTTCCACGAGGTCGATTCGGCGGCGATGGACTTCGAGATCGCCGGGTCGATGGGCGCGCGTGCCGCGGTGCGCGATGCTCATCCCGCGCTGCTCGAACCGATCATGACGGTCGATCTGAACGTGCCAGAGGAATACCTGGGCGCGGTCGTGGGCGACCTGGGTCGCCGCCGCGGAACGGTGCAGGCCGTGCGCGTGCGCGGCACGACGCGCAACGTGGTGGGCGAGGTGCCGCTGGCAGAGACCTTCGGCTACGCCACCGACCTGCGCAGCCTGACCCAGGGCCGCGGCACGTTCACCCTGGAGTTCGACCGGTACGACCTGGTGCCCGACAGCCTGGCGGAAGCGGTCATCAAACAACGTGTTGCCGACGGGAAGGTGGGCCAGCGGTAACGACCGCCCTGGTCACATAGCCAGGTGAAAGACTAACCACCGGGATAGTCCAAACCTCCCCAGCTCGCAGTAGCGGTTGGGGAGGTTTTCTGGTATGATTCAGGACACTGAGGGGAAATTTCGCAACAGCAGGTGGCGAAGGCGAAAGGTCACCTGTAGGGCGGGTTTCTTACCCGCCGGGCAGGTATGGAAACCTGCCCTACCCCGCAAATCTGCGTAGAGCCATAAGTGTGAGGGTCTGAGATGGCGGTAAGTGGAAATAGCATCCCAACCCAACCGATGCACCGCCCACCGGCCCCCGGCGACGTCTGGGGCTGTAACCGCCTGTCGGCGGGACTCCTGGCCCTGCTGACCCTGGTCCTGGCGGCGGTCTGCGTGTTCGCTGCCTGGGTGACGCTCGAAATCACGCTGGGGCCGTACGAGGGCCGCATCTACCCGAACGTCACCGTGTTGGGGGTCGATCTGGGCGGGCTGACCCCCGCCGAGGCCGCGGCAGCGCTCTCCCAGGCTGCCGGCCCGTCCGACGCGGGCACGGTCATCCTCAGCGACGGGGCGCGCACCTGGTCGGTTCGCGCCGCCGACGTGGGGCTGAGTCTCAACGTCGACGCGACGGTCCAGGCGGCCTTCGCCGTGGGGCGCGCCGACCAGAGCTGGGACACACTCGAAGCGATCTGGTCCGGCCGTTACGATGTGGCCCCCGTCTTCGTCATGGACGCGGCAGCGGCGCAGGCGGCGCTGGAGCGCTTCGCCCCCCAAGTGGACGTCGCCCCGGTCGACGCGAGCTTGCGGTTGGAAGGCGACCAGCTCGTCACCGTGCCCGGCCAACCGGGGCGGCGGCTGGACGTCCAGGCCACCCTCGTGCACTTGCTCGCCGTGGTCAGCGACCCCGCCATCGACAACGCGGTCGAGCTGGCCTTCACCACTGTCGCTCCCAGCGTGGCCGACGCGGCCGCCGCGCAGGCCGAAGCCGAAGCGATGTTGGCGCGCAACGTTACCCTCTCTGCCTACGACGTGCTGACCGACGCGGCGTTCACCTGGACGCTGGGGCGGGCGCAGATCGTCACCTGGCTGCGCGTCGAACCGGGCGAGAACGGGGTGGGCCTGCGCGTCCGCACCGACCCGGCTGCGGTCGAGGCGACGCTGGCCGCGTGGGCCGCTCAGTTTGGCGACGGGCGCGGCCTGCGCCTGGATGAGGCGAGCGAGCAGGTCGTCGCTGCCTTCGAAGCGGGCGGCGGAACTGTCCACCTCTACCTGACGCATCCCGTGCGCTCCTACGTCGTGCAATCTGGCGATCGCTTGACCACCATCGCGGCCCGCTTCGGCGTCCCGCCTGGCATCATCGCCGAGGCCAACCCCGGCAGCGACCTGAACTGGCTTCAGGTCGGCCAGCAGATCGTCATCCCTTCCCAAGATGAACTGACGCCCTATTTGCCCACACCTGGCAAGCGCATCGTCGTCAGCATCGCCGAGCAGCGCATGCGCGTCTACGAGAATGGGAGCCTGATCTACGATTGGGTCGTTTCCACCGGCATCGAAACGTCGCCCACCTACACCGGCGTGTTCCAGATACTGGAGAAGGATGAGAACGCCTACGGCAGCCAGTGGGATTTGTGGATGCCTCACTTTTTGGCCATTTACCGTGCCGGCGCCGACGTCTACAACGGCATCCACGCCCTGCCCATCCTCTCCAGCGGGCAGCGATTGTGGGAGCGTGCCCTCGGTTCGCCGGCATCCTACGGCTGCATCATCCTAGGCGTCGACGAGGCCGAGACGCTTTACCATTGGGTCGATATTGGGGTCGTTGTCGTCGTAGAATGATCAAGGTACTTACCTTCGCGGGTAACTCTGCTCAGCTTACGCTTCGCAGTTGCCTTTCCCGCCGCGAAAAGGGGGAGTGGGGGTTTTGCGGGCGGCTTCGCCGCCCGCAAAAC
>JAFGOJ010000383.1 GCA_016926575.1 Anaerolineae bacterium
GCGGGTAACTGTCAGGCGCACAGCCTGAGCAGTTACCTGTAGACGTTAGCTTCAGTCCCGCAACGTGATGGGCAGGTAGAGCCGCAGCGTGCTGCCCAAGACGGCATACGTGCCCGGCCGGTCGACCCAGGCGATGATGTGCCCGGGTCCGCTTTCGGTGACGGTGATGCCCTGGGTGACCCAGGCGCTGCCCTCGAGCCGGTACAGGTCGATCGTGCCGGAAATGGCACCGTAGTGGTCGAGAAAACCGACGGTGAGTTCGAGCGGCGACGCGAAGGACGTGATCCCATCCCCCGCTTCCAGTTCGAAGAACTGGTCGATACCCTGCAGGCTGCCCTGGAGGTTGGGCTGCGCGTCGTAGGTGAGGGTGAACGTGGTCGTGGTGATGATCGCGCCGGGCGAGACGTGCAGCAGGTCGAGTCGGCCGGGGTAGGCCATCCACGCCAATCCGCCGCCAGGTCCGATGGTGTTGACGCCGAAGGGGGTGGGAGTGGGCGTCGGGGTGACGGTGGGCGTGGGAGTGGGCGGCGGGCCGTCGTCATCGCGGGCGCAGCGGAAGCCGATGCGCCAGTATTTGTAGATCTCCGCTTCGTCCAGGCGGATGAACGCCACGCTGTTTCTAGCGTCTTCTTCCCACGACCCCCCACGCACCAAATGCTCATTCTGGTCGGTTGAAAGAGGACCGGTAGGGTTATAGTAGGGCGAGGTGTGGTAGTACCACCTGTAATACAGGTCTTTGACCCACTCGTTGACGTTCCCCGTCATATCCAGCGCTCCGTAGGGGCTGGCGTTGTCAGGATAGCTCCCCACTGCGGTTGTGTCTCGCACACAGTGGTACGAGTTCGAGAATTCACAAGAAGGGGCCCGGTTCCCCCAGGCGTATAGGCGCAGGTCGGTTCCGCGGGCGGCTTTCTCCCACTCCGCTTCAGTGGGCAACCGTCTGCCGACCCACTGGCAGTAGTCCCTGGCGTTGTACCAACTTACGTAGATCACGGGGTAGTTGTTGTAGGCTGGATTGGTGTAGTAATCCGGGCGGGTGGCTGATTCAACCGAGATGGGCGGGGGACAGACCCTTGCCGCAACGCAGGCCCGATATTGGGCGTTCGTCACTTCGGTCCGGTCGATATAAAAGCTGTCGATGTAGACGGTGTGTATCGGCTGGGCGTCTACGTCGCAATGGATAGGGGAAAGGTCTACAGAGCAGCCCATCGAGAAAGGCCCGGCTGGCACCCACACTTCGTCGCTTGGGGTAGCGGCGGCAAGGTTCAGTTCTGCCTGGGGGCTGGCGGAAGTAAAGGAGACAAGCGTGAGCACTACCAACGCGCCTGTCACGAGCGCAAGATATAAGTGTCTCCTACGCACTACTTTCATTTTACTGATCGACCTCCAACGAGAAGATAACATCCGCTTGACCTGAAACGCTGTACCAACGCTCCATCGTATCCAACCAATAAACACCGGCCCGCACCTGGTAGACGCCTGCGGGCGTGTCTTCGGGTACGCTAAGCCGGTGACGTTGAATGATTATATCACTCACCTGCCATTGGTCAATCGGGACTCCTAACCCATCGCCGACGGCAATCGGGACGCCATCCGCGCCGGTCAGGTGGAGCATGAGCGAGAGTGGCGCGGCGGGCAGGTCGACCACGCGCCAGTAGGTCAGGACGTCGATCTGTGCGCCCGGCGCGGCCGCCTCGGGCAGCGCCACGCCGAGGAACGCGAGTGCCCCCTCCAACTCGACCGGTGCGACGGGCGTGGGCGGGGCGACGGCCGCTGTGGGCCATTCCCACGTGGCGAACGCGGGCAGGTCACCGGGGGTGGGCTGGACGTAGTTGAGGTGCAGCGCGTCGAGCGGCAGGTGACGCGCCCACTCGGGCCACCATTCGAGGTGCTCACTGTCAGTGGGCCAGCGCAGCCGGTCGATGCCGGGGGTGGCGCGGGCATACCAGCCGGGCGTCGCGCCGCCGGCGGGGAAGACCCAACTCTGTTCGCAGTCGAAGGCGATCTGGCGCAGGCCGTCGGAACCGAACCCCTCGACGATGGCCTGGGAGGTCAGCGGGGGCACCGGCTGCGTGCACTGGGCCACCCATTCGCCCGCGCTTTCGGGGACCTGGTAGACGAACGTCGCGTGGCCCACGCGCGCATGGGGCGGGCGGTGGCGGAACCAGTCGTAGGTCGAAGGGAGCGGCAGCGGCACGCCGTCCAGCGTCGTCGCGCTGATGGCGTAGACGCCGGGCGCGGGGTTGAAGCGGCGCGGCAGCACCGGCGGTGCACCCGCCATCGGGGCGATGGGTGTGTACTCCACACCGTAGGCCGCCGGATCGAGGAAGGTGAACAGCGAAAGTTGCACCGGCCCCAGGTTGTGCGCGTCTTGGTAGTCGGCCAGCGCCTTGAGCGTCTGCCCCCAGTCGGTGTTCGAATCGGCCAGGAAGCGGTACCCCTCGCCTGGCCCGTCGGCGATCTCGTTGAAGAAGGTGAGGTAGTGGGGGGAGAGAAGGGCCACGGTTATTGCCAGCCAGATAGTGAGACCCCAAATTAGGAATTGCGAATGATGAATTAGGAATTGCGAATTAGGAATGAGGGTTCTCGGCCCACGACTCGCAATTCGCAATTCGCAATTCCTAATTCTCCCCAGGCCAACGAAAAGGAACGGTAACAAGGGCAGCAGGTGCCTGTACCCGATGTTGATGGTGCTGGTGAGGCTGAAGGCGGCGTAGGTGAGGGGGAAGAGGGCCAGCGCCAGCTCGTCGCGCAGGCTGCGGCGGCGGCCGAGCACGAGTGTGAGGAGGGAGAGGAGCAGGGCGAGCAGCGTCGGCAAGGGGGTCTTGACCAGGAAGGCGACCGGGAAGTA
>JAFGOJ010000384.1 GCA_016926575.1 Anaerolineae bacterium
TCCGCAAATGGGCCTGGGTTAACGTCTCAGGCGGCCCCCCTTGTTCCGCCCGGTCTCCTGACCGGGCGGAACGGCGGGTCAGGAGACCCGCAACGACAGGGGCCATTTTCGTCCATCGGTCGTGAGCGCAGCGACCATAGCCGCTATTCCCACAGCGTGACGATCATCACGTGGTTCGAGCACACGTCCGTGCCGTAGCCGGTATTGGGGGAAGGCTGCCCCTCGCCCCAGAAGAGCTCGCTGATGCAAGCCGTGATCGTGCCGCCACCCTGGTTGACATCGTTGGCGTCGTTGACCACCACCGCCCCGAACCCGACGATGTGGTAGTAGTAGTCGCCACCCTGCGGGTTGGGATCGGCCTTCGGTTCGGGGATCTCGTCGTAGTGCGGGACGACGTCGAAGATGGGGATGACGAACTCCACCCCGATCGGCACGTCGTTCAGCGGGCTGGAAACCGTACCGGGCTTCGCGTGGATGTAGTCACCCCAGTGGCAGCCGGTGCTCCAGAAGCAGTCCGAGTACAACACGCCTTGCCAGCCGTCAGCCATCCACTCCTGCAAGTCGGCCGCGTTGCCGGCACCGCCGGTGGCGCGGGGGAAGCCCTCATCGGCCTCGCCCTCGTTCCAGACGTGGTCCAGGTTGAGCCAGTTGCGGTGCTGGCCGATCTGGTTGCCGGCATCGTCGTAGACGTAGCAGCCGTCCGGATCACCGATAGGGGCGTCGTAGTCGCAGTTCTTGAAGCTGGACGTAAAGCAGTCCCCCACGTCCAGGACGCCCATCACCTGCAACGGCACGCCGAAGGGCCGCAGGCCGCCCACGACCAGCGGCGGGCCGGTCACAGCGATGGCGTCGGCCCCGGCCCCCGTCTCGGTTTGCCCGACGATGTTCATGAAGAACGTCGCCTGGGTAATCGTCGTCGTGACGGCCACGCCCGATGCCCCGTTCGGGATCGTGCCCCCACCGACGAAGACGCGCGGGTTGTACTCCTCAACGACGTTATTGGCGGCGAAGCGGACGTAAGTCGCCTCGATGTCGGCCTGGTTCTGCACGCCGTTGCGCTGGGCGTAGTTCCAGACCGCCGCGTAGACCTCGTCGTCGGTCGGATCGACCCCGGGGGTATCGCAGATCGCGTCCGAGAGCACGCGCGCGCCGGCCAGCGCCGCCGCGTCGGCAGCGTTCTGCATGCGGCGGCGGCTGAAGTGAATCGCCCCACCGTCGATCGCCAACCCGGCGAAGAGCAGCAACACCACGAACGCCAACGCCACAATCACCAACACCTGCCCTTTTTCTTCTCTCCTCATCATCTCTAGCCTCCTCATTCAGAAATAATCACGCCCGTCGCCGTACCCTCCAACACGATCAGCCCATCGTCGAACATTTCGCTGACAAAAGGCGTGACGAATGTGTACGAAAACGGCACCGTGACGGTAACGGTGTCGCCTGGAGCCATGCCCGTCGATTCCATACGGATGGTAGACGTCACCACAGTGACCAGCCCAGACGAGCCGGCCGCCGCCCGCAGCTGCACCTCGTCGACCTCGGTCGGGTGAATGGTGGCGTAGGAGACACCTTCGGCGGCCATGTCCTCCAGCGCGACCATGACGTAGTAGACCCGGCCCAGGTCCAGCAATCCCAACAGCACGATCAACAACAGCGGCAACACCAGTGCCAGCTCCACGATACTTTGACCTCGCTCACGCATACCGTTCACCTCCATTCCTGTTTACAAAAGAACCAACCCCGTCTCGGCGTCGATGCGCACTTCGATGTAATACCCTTCGGATATCGCCATCATCTTCCACACCGGCCGCCCGTCTTCCATATGAAGCACCATCGTCACCACTGCGTCGGGGTGCGTGCGGACGAACTGGTCGCCGCCGGCCCCGCGAAAGGTGAGCCAGACCTGGTGCGGCTCGTAGGCCGGCGGGAAAGGCGCCAGTTCGGCGAGCGGGTCGCCGCGCATCGGCAGCGGCGGAATCCAGAAGGTGCTGTCGGCGTCGACCACGGCCGAAGCCAGCGCCTGCGCCGAAGGCGAGTAGTAGTAGAAGGACCACGGCACCGGCAGTACCTGCCGCTCCAGCCGCTCGACACCCGGCCGCCAGGTCCCATCGACGCGCACCAGGATCGCGTCGGCCTGCCAGGCCAGCGCGCGCTCCTCCGCCCGGCGCAGCGCCCCCTCCAACGAGATGGGCAGCCCCGTGCCGTCCCACTGCACCATGGGGCGGGCGGGCGCGACGGGCGCGGGCGACTCGGTGGACAGCGCCTGCGCCACCACCCACACCAACCCAATGGTCAGCAGGGTGACGACCAGCACGATAAAGAGACTCTTTCCCTTCACTAGAATCCTCTGAACACGAGCGGCAGGAAGACGAAATCGACCTGTGTGGGGCCGTACGCGTAGTAGACGTCGTAGTCGTACTTGTTCTCGATGGCCCCCGTATTCTCTTCCCAAACGATATGAATCCTGCCCGTCGCGTCGATGGCCGACACCGGTGAGACCGACACATCCGTCGGCGTGTTAGAGATGTTCAGAAGCTCATCCCACGTCTGCCCGCCATCCATCGAACAGCGCAACAGAATCTCCTCCGGGTGCCCCAACGGCACCTCGTCTTCGCGGAAACCGTGCCAGGTTACGCAGACCCGCTCCCCGCGCACCGCCAGCGTGGCCCGCACCCAGGTGGGGTTCATCGCACTGACCTTGAAGTAGCTCGGGTCCAACCGGATCGGTGCGGCCCACCCCAACTGCATGTAATTGGGATACTGCTCTTCGGGACTGTTGGCCGTGTCCGACAACTCGGCCCAGACGACGTGCACCCGGCCGGCCGCGTCGGCCAGGATGTCGGGCCGCGCCGCCAGCAGTTGGCTCCCGGGAGAGAGCTGTACCGCCGATCCCCAAGAGATATCCGACCCGCTGCGCGTGCCTTCGACGTACCAGATAGAATATTCAGGAAGCATCCCATACCGCTCTTCCTGCCGCCACACCACGTGCACCTTGCCATCCGGGCTTTCCGACACGCGCGGATACCAAACCCGGGTGCCAGGGTCGGACTCTGGGACAACCTGAGAGTAAGTGACCACGACGGTCGGTTCGATCCAGTTCGTTTGGGTGTAGGGGCGATAGGTGTAGTACAAATCCCATCGATACGCATTGCTATCGGTTATGTTGTCCGTGGCGGCAAAGACGATGTGCAGGCCATCTTGCCCGGCGGCCATATTGGGCCACAGGCTCACTTGAGGCGATGCATAGATGCCATCCGCCACGACGCGCGGCGTTCCGCCACTCATCTCCCGCTCGTAGATCGTCAGGACTGTGGTCTGGTAGACGGGCAAGTCCCCACTCACCCAGGTCAAGAAGGGTGTCGTATCGGCATAAGCCAGATAGGGCGACCAGGCGTTCATATCCGGCACGAGAGCGGTCGGTGCAGACCAACCGCTGCCCGTATTCAGCGATCCATAGACACGATCCAGATCAGAGCGCGCCCAGGCCACGGCCATGTCGCCATTACTGCCCATATCGAAGGTCGTCACCCGCAGATTCTTGCTGTTCGACAGATTCGTAGAGGTGGACCCAGGCCAACGGTAACCGGTGGCCAGGGCCACGCTCACAGACAACGTAATGGCTAAGCCGACGACGACGCACGCCACAACGATTTTCTTATTCATGACACCCCTATACTACAACTCAACCAACATCAGGTCCACGCCTGTGACCACCGTCCCATCGGGCACGGTGCTAGTAGCCTGAGAACGGTAGAGTTGGTTGCCCATCCGCATCTGGCCCACGATCACATACTCGCCGGGCATAAGATCATCTACTAAGTAGGCGCCGTTCATGCCCGAGCGGGTGGAGGCCACCAGACGTCCCGTCAAATCGTAGATATAGACATCCGCGCCGAGCTGCGGGAATCCGTCGACGTAAACGGTTCCACTGAACCCACCTGGCGCGGGCGGCGTGCCGGTCACCGTCGGCACCGGCGTGGGCGTGGGATTATCCTGCGTCAGAGTCAGCGTCACCAACTCACTGACGTTATCCTCCTCTTCGAACTCGATGATTTGGTTCCACGTATCGGCCATCGCCACCAGCGTGTGGTCGCCCAGGCTGTCGAAGCCCGGCAGGTAGTACATCGTGAACGTCAGCGTGGCCCCGGCCGAGAGGCCGTTCAACGCCACCCAGTCCACGCTGACCTGCTGGTCGAGCGACGTCTCCATGTCCGGGTCGGCGAACAGGTCGACCCAGAAGAGCGTGGTCACGTCGGCGGTGCCGACGTTGGAGATGCCCACGTCGAGGTAGACCGATTGATTCGTGCCGGTGACCGGTTCCTGCAGCGCCAGGCCGGTGACCTGCAAGTTCGGCAGGCTGACCGAGCAGGGCGATTCGAATTCGTAGGTCAACTGAGTATCAGGCGCACTCGACAGGCCGCCATTCGACTTCTCGGCCTGGATGCGCACCGTGTACGTGCCCCACGCCAGGTTCACGTTGAACGCCTGCTGGATCGTCGTAGAGCCAGGCGCGACAGACGCGTACTGCTGCCCCGATCCGCCGTAGTCCCAATAGACGCCCCAGTGGTGGAGCTGCGCACCGGAGGTCGGCATGTTGTAGCCGTAGACGGTGATCGTGCGCTGCCCCGCGCCGGCGCACTCGGGAGAAACAACGATAAAGGCGGTGGCGGGTGTGGGCGTGGGGCTGGGCGTCGACGTGGGCGTGGCCGTGGGCGTGCCGCCCTCGACGACGGCCGTATCCTGCTGGCCGTACCCCTGCACGACGACGGTGTGGCCGCCCACCAGCGGGTCATCCAGTTCGAAGATGAAGTTGCCGTCCTGCCCCACCTCCACTTCCATGATCACACCGCTCTGGATGTCGCGCATAGTGACCCACTTGCCCGGCTGGGCATCGCCCTCGACGGTCATATCGCCGTGGGTCAGCGGGTCGGCGATGACGATGGGCAGCGGCGTCGGCGTGGGGGAGCCGGTCGGGAATGGCGTCGACGTAGACGTCGTGGTGCCGTCGGGCGTGGGGGTGGGCGAACCTTCAGGTGTGGCGGAGGGCGTGGTGGTGCCGTCGGACGTGGCGGTGGCCGTCGTGGTAACGCCGCCATCGCCGGCGTCACCGCCTGGAGGGCCGCCGCTGCCCGGCGGCGGCAGACTCACCGCGTCGCCCAGGTTTTGGATCGTCCGCGCAGCACGCGCGTGCAGATTGAGGTCCCCCAGAATCGGCTGCATCAGCGGCGTGATGGGCATGACAGTGTACTGCACGTCCACCACCACCCGGTCGCCGATCTGGACGGTGTTCGTGTCGGTGAACCAGGCCGTCGCCTCATCCGGCCCGTGGTCGTACCAGGTGCTGATGTTGACGTCGTCCGACGGGACGATGGCGATCCGCGAGCGCGCGCTGGAGTCGATGCCGAAGTAGTCACGCGGGCGGGTCACGCCGTAGCGCACCCCCTCGCGGGATGCGTTGAAGACGTTGGCGTAGACCAGGAAGATCCAGCCAAAGTCGATAATGGCCATGATGATCAACAGCAGCAGTGGCAAAATCAACGCAAACTCCAGCAGTCCCTGACCTGCGCTGCGTTTGCCTCTCCGAACGGAAGCGGTTGTTTCGTTCATCACCCAAGCCTCCCTTAATAAATCGCTTAATGATGCACCAATATTATACAACACCTCTCAATAGTAACAACGAGGAAATGGGTACTAACGTAACGGCGAAACCTGCCTTTCACGTAGTACGCA